>JAGBSS010000238.1 GCA_017631725.1 Clostridia bacterium
AAAAGATATTTAGAAAATTGTATTAGAAAGGCGTTTGATTTTTCGGGCACGCCTATAAAAATTATGGTTAGAGAAAAAGAAGATGAGTAATATATCTATTATTATTTTGATTGCTATTTTTAGTTATTTGTTTGGTAATATTAACTGGGCGGTAATTATTTCACGTAGCAAAAAACTTGATATTAAGAAAATGGGTAGTGGCAACCCCGGTACGTTAAATATGAGTAGAAACCTTGGCTTAAAGTTTGGTCTTTTAACCTTTTTTCTCGACGTGCTAAAAGGTGCTATACCAACATTAGTTGCTTATTTTATACTTAAAAACAGGGTTTTATACAATACGGAATTTCCTGCATTTGAATTTGCTATTTATTTATGCGGTTTATTTGCCGTTTTAGGGCATATTTACCCCTTCTGGATGAAGTTTAAAGGCGGAAAGGGTATTGCAACGACAATTGGCGTTTTTATTATTTGCGAGTCTGTTCACGGCTGGCAATGGTCAATTATAATAATAATGTCGTTGGTTGCTGCCGTTATGTTTATGTATTGGACAGAGTTTGGCGCAATGGGATCTTTTATTGCAATAACTCCATCTGCTGTGACGGGTAGCATAAGACTTTATTTGGCGTTTGCTGAAACGCAAAATAACATTTGTTTAGCATTTTATATTATAACCAATATGATTATTCTTTTAATATGTTTCTTTACTTGGTTTGCGCATAGAAAAAACATAGAAAGAATGCTTGCAGGGGAAGAGCACCCCACGTCTATAAAAGAAATGGTTATTAAAATGAAAGCAAAAAAACTTAAAAAATTGCAAGAAGAAAAAGAAAACGACCTTCAAAACAAATAATTTTATAATTTAATCATATTTTAAAAATAACCTCTCATACATTACTTTTGTAAGTGTGGGAGGTTTTTTATGCTTAAATACGATGTGTATAACGATATTTCTGTTAGAACGGGTGGCGACGTTTATATTGGTGTTGTTGGGCCTGTTAGAACGGGCAAATCTACGTTTATTACTAAATTTATGGAAAAATTAGTATTGCCAAACATTAGTAATAAACTTCAAAAGCAAATAGCGACAGATGAAATGCCACAATCTGCCGACGGGAAAACTATTATGACAACACAGCCAAAGTTTATCCCTGCAAATTCTGTTAAGGTACAATTTAAGTCTAAAGCAAGTTTAAACGTTAGATTAGTAGATTGTGTTGGCTATATGGTAGAAGGTGCAGTAGGCCATTTAGAAGATGAAAAGCCAAGGCTTGTTAAAACTCCTTGGGAACAAGAAGAAATTCCTTTTGAGAAAGCAGCGGAAATTGGAACTAAAAAGGTTATTGATGAATATTCTACAATTGGCGTTGTTGTGACAAGCGATGGTAGTTTTGGCGAATTAAAAAGAAAAGACTATTTAGTTGCAGAAGAAAGAGTTGTTTCAGAACTAAAAAATTTGGATAAACCTTTTGTTATTATTTTAAATTCTGCTAACCCAGAATCTAAAGAGTGTATAGAATTAGCAACTTCTTTAGAAGAAAAGTATGGTGTTTTTGTAATTGCTAAAAACGTGACTACTTTAGAGCAAAATTATATTAGCGAAAAAATGTAAAACATTCTGTTAGAAATTCCTATCTCATCCATTAGCTTTAATCTTCCTAAATGGATGCAGGCATTGCCAAACGATAACGAAATTATTAAAGAAATTATAAGCGTTGTTAAGGAAAGATCTTCTAACGTGTGTAAAATGAAAGATTTTGCCGAGTTAAATACTGCATTTAATCAAAATGAAAACGTTTCAAGGGTAGATTTAAACGAAATAAAACTTTCATATGGCAACGTTGAGTATTCTATCGTGCCTAAAGAAGATTTGTATTATAAAATTTTATCTAAAGAATGTGGAAATGAAATTAAAGACGATTATGAACTTATGAGTTTTATAAGGTCTTTTTCAGAAGACAAAAAGTCGTATGACAGAATTAAAAATGCGTTAAAAGATGCAGATGAAAATGGATATGGCGTTGTTTTCCCAAGTGCAGAAGAACTTAATTTAGAAGAGCCACTTTTGGTTAAAAAAGGTGGGAAATACGGGGTAAAACTAAAAGCAAGTGCTCCAAGTTTACATATTTTAAAGGTAGACGTTGCAACCGAAGTTTCTCCTGTTGTTGGTACAGAACAGCAAGGGGAAGACTTGGTTAATTCTTTAATGGCCAGATTTGAAGATAACCCTGCAGAAATTTGGAAAACTAATATGTTTGGTAAGTCATTACACGATTTAGTAAACGATGGCTTGTCAGTTAAACTAACTTCTATGCCAATTGAAGTTAGAAATAAAATGAGAAAAACCTTGTCAAGAGTTGTTAATGAAAATCGTGGCGGAATAATTTGTATATTGCTTTAAAAAAATCCACCCTATAAGGGTGGATTTTCTATTTATTTTCAGATTTAACAATTTTTCTTTCTATCAACGCTACAATTGAATACATTAACGTTGCTAAAACACATAAAACAATGGTAGATGCCATAACTAAATCTAATTTAAAAACCTGACCGCCATATACAATTAAATATCCAAGGCCTGCTCTTGAAACTAAATATTCGCCCATTATAGAACCAATCCAAGACATACCAATAGATATTTTTAGCATATTAATTAAGGTAGTATAGGTGCTTGGGATAACAAGTTTTGTTAAAATTTGAAACTTATTTGCGCCCATAGATTTTAATAACATAACTTTATTTTGGTCAGTAGATAAAAATCCGCCAAGCATTGTAATTGTGCAAACAATAACGCTTATTAAAACTGCCATAAATATAATTGCTTTACTGCCACTTCCAAACCAAATTATAATGATAGGGCCAAGTGCAATTTTGGGTAGACTATTTAAAACTACAATGTATGGTTCTAAAACTCTTCTTAATCTTTCAAAACTCCACAATAAAAGTGCAGTAAAATATCCAACTATAACAGAAATTAAAAAGCCTAAAATTGTTTCGTATAACGTCACGGATATATGATAAATTAAATTGTTTTCTTTAAACAACACGCCAATTGTTTTAAAAATTCTTGATGGCGAACTTGATATAAAAGAATCAATAACGTTGTATGCGGCTAAAATTTCCCATAAACACAAAAATATTCCAAGAACACCAATGCGTAAAATCCATACAAGTGTCGTTTCAATTTTATGCTTTCTTACAAAGGCTAAATGTGTGGGGGAAAAGCCTTTTTCACTTTTCATTTGTGCAACTCCTTCCATAGTTTTTCAAATAAAATGCCAAACTCTTTTGTTTCTCTTCGCTTGATAGGACTGTCGTATTTTATATCGGGGATAAAAACAGATTTTACCTTTGCAGGTCTATCGGTTAGCACTACGATTGTGTCAGACATAGAAAGTGCTTCT
>JAGBSS010000239.1 GCA_017631725.1 Clostridia bacterium
AAGCAATAAGAAAAAGTGGATTGAAAAAATCGAATATATTGCAAGTTTAGATGAAAGTGAAAAACAAAAGTTAGATGCGCAGTTAAACGATTATATAACTAATACTCTATGCGATAACAAAATAATTCATAATTATTACGATATGATAGATAAAGTAATAAAGGAGTTCTAAAAGAGAAATGACGGTAATTTATTTAGGTTTATTATACACTAACGAAATGATAGAAAATCGTGAAAGATATTCATCTTACGGGCTTCAAATGGCACCACATGTTTTTCAAACTAATTTACTTCAAGGGTTTGAAAATAATGGCGTTGAAGTGAAAGTGTTAAGTGTTCCACCTATTGGCTCTTTTCCTAAAAATTGTAAAAAATTATTTTTCAAAAAAGAAAAATGGGGTAAAAATAATTATCAAATACCATATTTGAATTTGCCTATTATTAAGTGGTTTATTCAAGAGAAAAAAATATTAAAAGAAATTAAAAAAATAATAAAAGAGAATAATGACGAAGATATTCGCATCGTTGCGTATTCTCCATATCTTCCTTTCTTAAATGCAATAAAGGAAATAAAGAAAAAATATCCTTTTATAAAAAGCAATATGATTGTCACTGACTGTGTCCCTGGTAGGGGTGATATGGAAAAATATATGACTAAAAGCGCTATAAGAAAGGGAAATATTGTTGTTAAACTTGCTAAAAACGTAGATACGTTTGCATTATTGACAAAATATTTAGCAGATACCCTTGAAATAGGTAATAAGCCTTACGTTATAACTGAATGTATTTGCAATGAAAACCAAAAGGTTGCAACGGCTAAAGAAAAAAGCGAAAATATATTTTTATATGCGGGGTCTATATCGAAAGAATTTGGGGTAAATACGCTTGTAGAAGTATTTTCTAAAATTGATAATGCTACGTTATGGATTTGCGGGAAAGGCGACTCTGAAGAATCTATAAATTACGTAAAAGATATGGCTAAAAAGCATAGCAATATAAAATATTTAGGGTTCGTATCAAGGGAAGAAGTAAGCGAATTGACAGATAAATGTGATTTTTTAATAAATCCAAGAACACCTACGGGGACGTATACTAAATATTCTTTCCCATCTAAAACTGCAGAATATATGATGTCAGGCAAGCCTACAATTATGTATAAACTTGAAGGCGTACTTGATAGTTATGATAATTATCTTAATTATATTACTGCAACTGACCCTGATAATTTAAAAATAGAAATTGAAAATATTATAAATTCTGATTACAAAAAATTGCAAGAAAAAGCATTGCAAGCAAGAGAATTTATGTTAAACAATAATAATTCTCAAAAACAAGCACAAAAAATTATAAATATAATGGAGAAATAAAGTGATAGAGCAAAAAACACACAAGGCTACTAACAATTTAATATTTTACTTAATTTTAGCATTGTTGTTTTTTATGGCAATGAATTTTAGTGCTAAATTTTTCTATTTTGCATTTGCAAGTATATTAGTATATTTTGCTTTTCGATTTAATTTGCGCTTTGATTATACTTTTTTGGTGTATTTTGCCGTTTCTGCGATAATGGCTTATTTTCAATTTGAAGATGGGCTAAAGGCAATGCTTAGGGTTTTTGCTTCAACTGCAGTGTACGTTTTAGGTTTTAACTTAATAGTTGACGTGTTAAAATATAAAAATATCGATAAAAAAAGCGAAGTTTTGAGGCGATTATTTTTAATAATTATTGCCGTTGCGCTAGGAACTGCCGTCCATTTTATTCTTAACTATATTATAAACTACGGCAAAGATTTAGGTCGTAATACTATAGATATTTGGTCTGGGCAAATTGCATCTGCGACAAACCAAGCGACAATTGCTTGTATAATGTCGGGGCTTTCATGCGCGTTGATTATAAAAGCACCTAAACCCGTTTATAGGATTTTGGCAATATTGGTCACTATTTTTATTTTAACTTATAACCTAGTTTTAGCGGGAAGAACTATTATAGTTATTTACGCTACAGTTTTTTTGGTTGCTTTATTTTTCTATTTACAACAAACTAAAAACCTAAAAACCTTTATAAAAGTTATTATTTGGTTGTCGATTATAATTTTAGTTTGCGGTCTAATTTATAATAATAACCTGTTTGGAATAAAAGACACCATATTAAATTCGAACTTATACGATAGATTTTTCGGTAAAGATTCTATGGATTTAACGGAAACGGGTAGAGGGGAAAAAAGAATATTTTTCCTTGCTCATTTGTTCGAATACCCTTTCGGTGGTTTAAATATGCGTAGTCAAGTTGGATACGCGCACGATTTGTTGCTAGATGCATACGACGAATACAGTGTTTTTTGTGCTCTTTTATTAGTAGTAATACTAATTATAAGCATAAAAAATATGCTAAAATTTATTTTTAACGTAAACGTGCAATTAACTTATAGATTAATAATTTTATGCGTATATTTAGCGATTTATATTCAGTTCTTTTTAGAGCCTATTTTTGCAGGCGCTCCGTGGTTATACGTAATTTTTTGCTTATTAAACGGAGCGTTATCAGCTATAAATAGGCTAAAACTATAATAGGTACATTATGAAAATTTTACAAATCAACACAATTTACCCTAATGGTAGTACGGGCAAAATAAAAATAGTTGAAACTAATATTGCGTTTAATCTAGCATGGGTAACGTTATGCTAAAAATCGTAAAATATAAATGTTGTGTAACATGGGGGAAAAATGTTAAGAACCATAAAAAATTTAGTAATTAAATTAAAAAATCGCACGTTAAGAATGGGTAAAAAGGCAAACGTTGGATATAGAAGTCGGTTTGAAGGGAATAACGCAATTGGTGCTAATACTAATTTTTCTGGCATAATGGGAAGGTGCTCCTATATGGGTGCAAATTGTTCTATTGGTGCTAACGTGGGAAGATATTGTTCTATATCTTCGTACGTTCACACGGTAAGCGGTACACATCCTACTAAGGATTGGATAACTACTCATCCTGCATTTTTTTCAACTCAAAAGCAGTGCGGAATTTCTTACGTTAATGAAAATAAGTTTTGCGAAACGACATCAATTGTTCAAATAGGCAATGACGTGTGGATAGGAAGTGGAGTTAAAATTATAGGTGCTGTCAGTATTGGTGACGGTGCAATTATAGGTACTGGTGCAGTAGTGACTAAAGATGTTCCACCTTATGCGATTGTGGGTGGTGTTCCAGCTAAAGTGTTAAGATATAGATTTGAACCGGCTGAAATAGATAAATTATTAGAATTTAAGTGGTGGGAAAAAGATGAAGAATGGATTAAAAACAACGCCAAATATTTCAGCAACTTTAAATTATTTGAAGAAAATTGTTTAGGAGAGAAATAAATGAAGATAGTTCATATTTGTTTAGCGTGTTTTTATGTTGAAGGAATGGGTTATCAAGAAAATTTATTGCCTAAATATCATGTTAAACAAGGTCATCAAGTTACAGTTTTAACAAATGATTATTCTTTTAATAAAAACTATAAGACAGAAAAAAAAGCATTGAAAAATTACGTTAACAAAGACAACGTAAAAGTTAAAGTTTTAAATAGAACTTCGCGGTATGGCTGGTATTCAAGGTTTGGAGATTATGAAGGTATTATAGAATCTCTTTATGAAGAAAACCCAGACGTTATATTTGTGCACGGTGGTCAATTTATAGGATTAAAAGACGTTATAAAATATTGTAAAAATAATAGATACGTAAAATTATATATAGATCAACACGCAGATTATTATAATGCCAATATAAAATCTTTTAAAAAGAAAATAGCGCATAAGTATATTTACGGACATTGGATAAGAAAGGCTTGTAAATATGCTGAACGTTTTTGGGGTGTCACTCCTTGGAGATGTGAATTTTTAAAAGACGTATATAGTCTACCAAAAAAGAAAATAGACCTATTAGTTATGGGGGCGGATGACGAATACGTAGATTTAAAAAATAAAAACAATATAAGAGATAAAATACGCAAACAATACGATATTAAAGATGATGATTTTTTAATTGTCACTGGTGGTAAGATTGATAAAGCCAAAAATATTCTTAATTTAATGCAGGCTATAAATGGCAAAGAAAACGTTAAATTATTGGTGTTTGGAAGCCTTTTAGAAGACGCTAAACAAGAATTTAACGATATTTTAAGTAAAAGTAAAAACGTTATATATATTGGCTGGCTTGATTCAAATAAAGTTTACGATTATTTCTTTTCTGCAGATTTAGTTTGTTTCCCTGGAACGCATTCTGTTCTTTGGGAACAAGCGTGTGCGTGTAAAGTTCCTTGCCTATTTAAAAGGTGGGAAGGTATGGAACACGTAAACAACGGTGGAAATAGCGATTTTATTGATGACGTAAGTAGTGACGGTATTAGATTAAAAATAGAAGAATTATTGTTTACCGAAAAATACTATAAAATGAAAGAGCATGCGGAGTCTGAAAAGACAGATATATATTTATATAGTAATATAGCAAAAAAATCTTTGGAGAGTTATAATGCTAATAAATAAAATTAAAAGCATATTATCTAATAAAGCAATAAAAAACTCTTTTTGGATAATTAGCGAGCAAATATTCCAAATGATAATTTCGTTGGTAGTTGGGGTTTTATCTGCAAGATATTTAGGGCCGTCAAATTACGGAACTCTTAATTACACGGCGTCATTTATATCTTTTTTCACTTCGGTGGCAACTTTGGGGTTAGACGGCGTTGTTATTATGAAAATAATAGCGCAACCTGAAAAAGAAGGGGAATTATTAGGGACGTCAATAATTTTTAGAATAATTTCGGCGTTTTTATCTTCACTATTAATTCTTTTTCTTATTTATATTATAAACGGCAATAATACTATACTTTTAGTTTTGGCGGCGGTACAGTCACTTCAACTAATAATGATGTCTTTTAATATTTTCGATACTTATTTTCAAAGGCATTTAAAGTCTAAATACGTGTCGATAGCCAAAATGGTTGCTTGTATTCTAGTGGCTGCATATAGAATATATTTGCTTGCTACTAAAAAGAGCATTATTTGGTTTGCCTTTTCAAATACTTTTAGTTATTTGATTATTGCAGTGATATTATCTATATCATATAAACGTGACAAGGGTAAAAAATTAACCGTAAACTTTAAAACTGGTTTTAGCGTTTTATCTGAAAGTTATCACTTTATTTTATCGGGACTTATGGTTGCCATATACGGGCAAATGGATAAAATAATGCTTGGAAGTATGCTTTCTGAAACAACGGTTGGCTTTTATACTGCTGCGGCTACTATTTGCACTATGTGGATATTCGTTCCTACGGCAATAATTAATTCGTTTAGGCCCGTTATTATGGAACTTAAAACTAAGGGCGAAGAAAAGGAATATCTGCGTAGATTACAGCAACTTTATTCTGCAATAATTTGGCTTTGCTTATTCGTTTCTTTAGTTGTTTTCCTTTTAGGTAATTTTATCGTTAAACTTTTATATGGAAGCGATTTTATAGAATCTGCTAATATATTAAAATTACTTATTTGGAGCGAAACGTTTTCAATGATAGGTACTGCAAGGGGTATATGGATTATAAGTGAAAAGAAAAATAAATATACAAAGTATTATTTAGCAATAGGTTGCGTTGTAAATTTAATTTTAAACTTTTTACTAATTCCAAATTATGGTGCAGGTGGTGCGGCTTTTGCAACTTTAATTACACAAATAACGACAAGTTTAATTGCTCCACTATTTTTTAAAGGGACAATGGTTCATACGAAGATTGTATTAGAAGCATTTATTTGTAAATGGTATTTTATAAAAGGAGAAGATAAAAATGGGGATAAAATCGGTATTGAAAAAGAGTAAATTTATAGTTGGCTTATATAATTTTTTTACGAAATATTATATAAGAACGTTAGCAGTTTTTTCTACAAAAGCGTGTTCTAAAGCAAGATATAGATTAGCGTATCACAAACCGCTTGATTTAGACAACCCTAAAACGTTAAACGAAAAGTTGTTATGGTTATTAGTAAACGATTACACAACAAATCCGCTTGTTGCAAAATGTGCAGATAAATATGCTGTCAGGGAATACATAAAAGATTGTGGGTATGAAGAGATTTTAAACGACTTGTACGGCGTTTACGATAAGCCTAGTGATATAGATTGGGCAAGTTTACCTAATCAATTTGTATTAAAATGGAATTTTGGTTGTGGGTATAACATTATTTGTTTAGATAAAAATGAACTTGATGAAAAGCAAGTTAAAGACAAATTAAAAAAATGGGGTAAAGAAAAACCTTGGTTATTTTATGGCGAAAAGCAATATAAATACACTCCTAAAAAAATTATTTGTGAAAAGTTAATTATTCAAAATGATAATGAGCAAGAAGTAAACTCTAAAAATTGGGTTGCACCCGAAGATTATAAAGTATATTGCTTTAACGGCGAAGCTAAATACGTAATGGTTTGCGTTGGCCGTGAAAAAGGGCATCCCAAATTTTATTTTGTAGATAGAAATTGGGAACTTGCTAGGATAAATAGAGATAGTATTAATGCGCCTGAAGGTTTTAAATTAGAAAAACCTAAATGTGCAGACAAGTTATTTGAATGTGCAGAAAACTTATCTAAACCTTTTCCTTTTGTTAGGGCAGACTTTTATATTGTTAAAGATAAAGTTTTATTTGGGGAATTGACTTTTTCTCCTGCAGGAAGTTTAGACGTGTCAAGGTTGCCACAAACGGATATATTAATGGGTAGCATGTTAAAATTGGATAAAATTGAAAAATA
>JAGBSS010000240.1 GCA_017631725.1 Clostridia bacterium
AAAAAGTAAAAATATTTTTCCATATTTTTATAATACTTTTCATATATACTTTTATCGTGATATTTTTTATAAAGTTGGTAAGGAACTTCTACTATCTCAAGTCCCCATACAGGGCCACCGCCACCACCCATATATGGCGCTGTGTTGGTTATGTAGCCGTTAACTGAATTTTGACAGTCTGCAATATCACCTATCCACTTTTCATAAAACTTTTTGGCATTAAAGTTAAATAGCATTGTTTCGCAAGAAACTAAACAATCACCCGTGTATCCATATTTTTCACGTTGAGGACAATCGAATTGTATACCCATATGTGTATTAGACTGCATACTTGTTATAGTTGCACAATTATACCAATTTAAAAGCTTGCTTGAACTATTAAAATTTGTTGCCCTATCTAAATTAGTGAAAACGTGAACGACCTTTACCTTTTTAACGTTTCCAACAACTTTAACGTATCTAAACCCATAAAAAGTAAAATTAGGGGCACATTTTTTATTTTTAGGAACGTTTTTGTAAGACTCAAATTGGCTTTCGCCAGAATCTTGCCCTTCGTAACTTAAAACTAATTCCCCTTTTCCTTTATACTCTTCGGCATACTCTAAATTTATTTCCGATTGAGCGGTTTTTGCCGTAAACTCTACGTAGCCACATTTTGTAATTCCGCAATCGTAAACGGTAACGTCACCTTTTTTATAAATGATTTTAGGCTTAAACTTTTTTACAACCGAATCCACAGGGCAATCTGCTTTATAAAGCGGAACTTTGTCCACTTCGCAAATAGGAGCGTTTTTCCAATCTAAATCAAAATAGTTAATATTTTCAAAGCCTGCACACTCATAGCAAAAATCTTGATGTTCTCCGTTGTAGAGAGTGCTTTTTCTAATATGATTTTCGCTATACTTCTCCGTTCCGTCAGAGCATTTTATTACTTTGCCGTCTACTTCTATCTCGTAGATTAGCTTTAAAGTTTTTGAAAAGGAATAATCCCCTTCGCAATATCTATCAGAATGACGATACCAACCGTTTCCAAGCGTTACCGCCATACAATTTTTGCCATTTTTAGCCAAATTTGTAACGTCGTATTCGTTATAATAAATACGATTACTCATATCGTCTTTTTGGGGAACGAAAGTTTTAGTTAAATCACGTTTATTAAAGTTTGAAAAAAGTTGATTAAACTTTTTACCCGTAACGTCTTTCCCGTTTAAATAAAGATTAAAAAAGCCTAACCCGATAATACGAATTGTAACTTTTTTATAATTACAAACGGAAAAAAGCGAGCGAACGTGAACGCTGTCGTTTTCAATATTAAAATCTAGCCACTTTGCCTTTTCAAAAACCATAATTTCCATCACCCTTTAAGTATATCAAACTTTTTTATATATTTTTAGAATTTATTAATCAAAAAATATAAGATTTTAATCAATTTTAAAATTGTTAATTTTAAACAAATTAATTATACTATAACTTTATAAATTTGCAATAGATTTTAAATAAAAAACAGGCGAATATTCGCCTGTTTTTATTATCGATTATTTAATAATTAAGCAACTGCAACAGATATGTAGTTAATCATATCTGAAAGGGTATTAAAAGAACCAAGTGCTCCATCTGGAATAGATACCCTAAATTCATCTTCAATTGCATTTATCATAGATACTAATGCAAAAGAATCTATACCTACGTCTGCCGCTAAATTCATGTTGCTATCTACTAAAGAAGGGTCTACGTCTACGTAATCACAAATAATACCTTTTAACTTTGCTTCTATGGTTTCAATACTCAGTTGTCTGTCCTCCATAAATTATAATTTTATAACGTTTTCGGGATTATGTTTTGCCAAAACTGCATCCCCTCTTTTAATTTTTCTAAGTGAAGTTCTTTCATAAGGCTCTTTTGCCATGTGAATAATGTTAATTTTCTTGTAAGAAGAAAGTTTTTCGTTTACGGCAATAAAATCTGCTTTTAACTTTTCAACGTCTTTTCTCTTTTCTTCATCTTCTATATAAACGCCACAACATAAAATTTCTTTCTTTACACCATTTACTTCTATAGGAGCCGTGTAAACAACTATGTCGTTTAAGTATAAAATGCTGTTTTCTATTTCCGTTTCAATTTCTTCTGGGTAAACGTTTTTACCGTTTTCT
>JAGBSS010000241.1 GCA_017631725.1 Clostridia bacterium
GATCGTCCACTTCGCCCACTTTTCCCAAAAGGTTTATTTAACGACGTTGTGGTTATAGCACAAGCAATTTCCGTTGAGCCAGATATTCAACCAGAACCATTAGCAATGATTGGTTCATCAGTTGCACTTGCAATTTCTGATATTCCATGGGCAGGTCCAACAGGTTCAGTTGTTGTTGGTATGGTAGATGGAAAATACGTAATTAACCCTAATTTTGAAGAAAGAGAAAAAACAGCAATTCACTTAAATTTAGCAGGTACTAAAGATGCTATTTTAATGATTGAAGCAGGCGCAAATGAAGTTTCTAACGACGAAATGATTAATGCAATTATGTTCGGACATGAAGAAATTAAAAAGATTTGTACCTTTATAGAAGAAGTTGTTGTTCCTGCTTGCGGTAAGACCAAAAAAGAAGTAGAACTTTATCATATTCCAGAAGAGTTAGATAAAGAAGTTAGAGAATATGCTTCTGAAAAAATTGATTTTGCTATTGACACTTTTGACCGTCAAGAAAGACAAGCACGCCAAGATGCTGCAGAAGCAGATATTATCGAACACTTTAAAGAAATTTACCCAGACAACATTAGAGAAGTTAAAGATAGCATTTACTATTTAACTAAAGAAAAAGTTCGTGCTAAAATTTTCGACAAAGGAATTCGCCCAGATGGCAGAAGTTTAAAAGAAGTACGTCCAATTTGGTGCGAAAGAAGTATTCTTCCAAGGGTTCACGGCTCTGCAATATTTACAAGGGGGCAAACCCAAACAATGACAACCTGTACTTTAGCAATGCTTTCCGAAGCGCAAAAGTTAGAAGGTTTAGATGAAGAAACTGCAAAACGTTATATGCACCAATACAATTTCCCAGGATATTGTACAGGTGAAGCAAAAGCAATTAAATCTCCCGGAAGGCGTGAAATTGGTCACGGCGCACTTGCAGAAAGGGCACTTATTCCTGTAATTCCTTCAGAAGAAGATTTCCCATATGCAATCCGTGTTGTAAACGATATTATGTCTTCTAACGGTTCATCTTCTATGGCATCAGTTTGTGGTTCAACAATGGCGTTAATGGATGCAGGTGTTCCAATTAAAGCACCGGTTGCAGGTGTTGCAATGGGCTTAATTAAAAACCAAGAAACAGGCGAATTTAGAGTATTAACCGATATTCAAGGTTTAGAAGATTTCTTGGGCGATATGGACTTTAAGGTTGCAGGTACCGAAAATGGTATTACAGCAATTCAAATGGATATTAAAATTAAAGGCATTTCAGAAGAAATTATGCACACTGCTATTAATCAAGCAAACGAAGGCAGACAATTTATTCTTTCTAAAATGCTTGAATGTGTTCCAGAAGTTGCTCCTGAATTATCTCCATACGCACCAAAAATCATATCCTTTATGATTAACCCAGAAAAGATTGGCGACGTTGTTGGTAAACAAGGTAAAGTAATAAACAAAATTATCGAAGAAACAGGCGTTAAAATTGATATTGACGATGATGGCAGGGTAAACATTGCAACCGTTGGCGATATAGCAAACGCAGAAAGGGCAAAAGCAATTGTTTTATCTATTGCTAAAGAACCAGAAGTTGGCGATATGTTTATTGCAGAAGTAGTTAGAATTTTACCAAAGGTTGGTGCATTCTGTGAACTTGCTCCTGGTAAAGATGGGCTTATCCACATTTCCAGAATGAGCGAAAAGAGAATCCAAACGGTAGAAGAAGTTCTTCATATCGGTGATAAAGTTAAAGTAGAAATCGTTAAAATTGGCGAAAAAGGAATTGACCTTAAACTTTTAGAAATAATAAACGACTAACAAAACTTTAGCGTCGAGAATTCGGCGCTAATTTTTTATCTTAATTTCACTTAATCTTGCATAATATGAATAGAGGTGGGTGAAATGAGAAAACTAAAATTATATAAAATAACCGTAATATCAAATTGTCTTCTTGTTCTTGTTATGCTTGGGATTTTTATGCTTGGCTTTGTTTCTAACGGAACGACAACTGCAGCAAATCAAGGCAATTACAACGCAATTTACCACGGCAATAAAGATAGTGATAACGTTTCTTTAATGTTCAACGTATACGAAAATCCGCAAGTTGTAATGGACATTGTAAACGTTTTAAATAGTTATGGTGCTAAATCAACCTTCTTTTTTGGCGGTTGCTTTGCAGATGACAATGCAGAACTTTTAAATTACGTTAAAAATTCTGGGCACGAACTTGCAAATCACGGTTATTTTCACAAAGACCATAAAAAACTCTCTTACGAGCAAAATTATAACGAAATTGTAAGAACTAACAAGGTTATAACTGCTTTAACAGGGCAGGAAATAACGCTTTTTGCACCACCTTCCGGCTCTTTTGGCGTTAATACATTAAAGGTGTGTTTCGAACTTGATTTAAGGGTTGTAATGTGGTCAAAAGACACGATTGATTGGCGAGATAAGGATTCTAATTTAATTTTCAAACGTGCAACTAAAGGCGTTTCGGGTGGAGATTTTATTTTAATGCACCCAAAACAACATACGCTTGATACGTTGCCAAAAATATTAGAATTTTATGCTAATAACGGCTTAAACGCAGTCACGGTAAGTAAAAATTTACAAAATTAAGGAAAATTATGTTATTTTATAAAACCTATCCAAACGGATTAAAACTTGTAATAAATAAAATTGATGGTTTAATGTCAGTATCTACCGGTGTTTTAGTAAAAACGGGTAGTATTAACGAAACGCAAGAAGAAAACGGTATTTCCCACTTTATAGAACATACCTTGTTTAAGGGTACAAAAAAACGTTCTGCATTTGATATTAGCGATTATATAGATGGAATTGGTGCGCAAATAAATGCGTTTACTTCTAAAGAAATAACCTGCTATTACACTAAATCTACAAAAGACCATTTTGGCGAAGCATTAGAAGTGCTATCAGATATCTTTTTCAACTCTGTTTTCGATGAAGAAGAACTTGAAAAAGAAAAGGGTGTTGTAATAGAAGAGATAAATATGACCGAAGATGCCCCCGAAGACCTTGTTATGGACCTAATTGCAGAGGCGTATTACGGAAAAGAAGGGCTTGGCCAAACAATTTTAGGCCCTGCTGAAAATATTAAAAGGTTTTCTAAGGCAGATATTATTAACTACATGGATAGTTATTACTCCGCAGATAACGTTGTAATTTCTGTTGCAGGGAACGTTGATATTGAAAGTGCCGAAAAATTAGTTGACAGTTATTTTGCCAACAACTTTAATAGAATCAAAAGTAAACCACAATTTTCCGACCAAAAATTCTATTCAAACAGGGTAGTAAAAGTAAAACCAATAGAGCAAGCACATATTGCTTTATCAATGCCGGCATTTGACATATTTGATAGTAGAACAGATGCTTTTGGGCTTATAAATCTTGTGTTTGGCGGTGGAATGAGCAGTAGATTATTCCAAACAATAAGAGAAAAACTTGGGCTTTGTTATAGCGTTTATTCTTATCCATCACAACATAAAAATAGTGGTGTTGTAGAAATTTATGCAGGTGTAAACGTTAAGTCAAGGGATTCTGCTTTAAACGCAATTATGGAAGAAATTGACAAGTTTAAAAAGTTTGGAATCACCGAAAAAGAGTTTTCAAGAAGCAAAGAACAATTTAAATCAAGCGTTATTATGAGCCAAGAAAGTACGGCATCCCAAATGCTTTTATGCGGTAAAAACTTGCTTTTATTAAACAGAGAATTAGATTTAGAAAAGAGAATTTCAGATATTGAAAAACTTACCTTAAACGGCATAAATGACCTTGTAAAAGAGTGTTTTGATACCACTAAAATGGCAGTTGCAACACTTGGTCCAAGCCAAGAAAAAATAAAAATTTAAACAAAAAAATTATTGCAAAAAAAGGGCTTTTTAAGTCCTTTTTTTTGTTTATTTAGAATATAATTTTATTATGAAGGTAATAAGGTTTTTTATTTGTTTTTTAATAATGATTTCGCTTGTTATTACAATAAGTTTTGGCGCAAAAAAAATTAAAGATGCAGGAGAAGTAAAAATAGGCAGTATATCTAACGAAAAAACCATTTTAAGCGTTTGGCAAATTGATAGCTTTGAAGGTGGTATAGGCTCGAGAAGAAAGTTTTTAGAAGAGATTGCAAATTCGTACGAAAAGATAGATAAAAGCACTTTATTTTTGGTTATGTCTTATACTGAAGAAGGGGCAGAAGAAAACTTTAAAAATGGAATTTATCCAGACCTAATTTCTTACGGAAACGGCGTTTATCCTTTAGGCGCGATTGAACTTGATAACGGCAACAATTTCAATGGGGCAAAAGTTGGAGAAAAGTATTTAGGGGAAGTTTGGGCAAGGGGTGGATATTACTTAATTGAAAATTTAAATTTTAAAGGGGGCAATTTAGAAAGAGAAGAAGTAGCAGTTTCCAGCGCAAAATTTACTCAACCAATTATTGCTCTTTTAGAAGAAGGCATTTTAAATAAAGATTTAAAAGTTTTAAAGCCGTTAGATGCTTACGTAAGGTTTGTTGGTGGTAAGTGTAAATATTTACTTGGAACACAAAGGGACATTGTAAGGTTAGAGAATAAAGAACTAAACGTGAAGTCTACTCTCTTAAATAATTTTAGCGATTTAAACCAATACATTTCCGTAACCACTAAAGATGCCGTAAAAAGGGAAAAGGCAAAAGATTTTGTTAAATTTTTACTTTCTAAAAGTCAACAAGAAAAATTAAGCAAAATTTGTATGGGCTCAAACTATTTTAACGTGCAATTTGAAAATGAAAATTTAAACGAATTGAATAAAATTAACAGCAAAATTAAAACAATTTCAGCCTTTTTAGAAAAAGAAATTTTATTAAATTTAAAAGAGCAATCGCTTGGCGCTTATTATGGAGATAAAGAAATATATAATAAAATAAAAAATATACTTATTTAGCCTTGAAAAAAAATATAAAATATTGTAAAATGATAAAAGGAGATTTATGGGGCAAAATATAATACTGCCAAAACATCTTCCACTAATTAAAGATTTTAATTTAAAAAATTTATCAAGCATTAAGGTTGGTGGCCCTGCAAGATATTTTTTTAAACCTAAAACCTTAATAGAACTTAAAAATTCGATAGACTTTGCTAATGACCACGGCATTAAAGTTAAATGCTTGGGCAACTGTACAAACGTCGTTTTCTCCGATGGTGGCTATAACGGGTTAGTTTTAGCGCTATCCAACCTAAAAGGTGTTAGCAAAAAATCAAACGTTTTAACCTTTACTGCGGGGGAAAGTTTACGTAGCGTTTTTAAAATTGCATTATCTAACGGGTTAACGGGTGCTGAATATTTTTCTAATATACCGGCAACCATAGGCGGTGCAACCGTTTCAAATGCAGGTGCGTTTGACCATCAGGTTTCAGAACTTATAACTTTCGTTCAGGTAATAGAAAACGGAATTATTAAATTTTACGATAACAAGCAATGTAACTTTTCTTATAGAAATAGCATTTTTAAGGGTAAAAATATACCAATTATAAAGGTAGAAATGTCTTTTGAAAAGGGAGATTATCAAAAAATTATCTCACTTGAAAAAGAACTTTCTTTAAAAAGAAAATTAACGCAACCCATGGGGTTATCCTGTGGTTCAACCTTTAAAAACCCGCAAAACTTTAAGGCTGGGAAATTAATAGAACAAAGCGGGTTAAAAGGGTATGTTTTGGGTGATGCCATTGTCTCTACAAAGCATGCAAATTTTATTTTAAATAATGGCAATGCAACAGCAAAAAACGTTTACGATTTAGCAAATTTAGTTAAAAACAAAGTGTTTGAAGACACAGGAATTATGCTAAAAGAAGAAATTGAGTTTATAGGGGAATTTTAATGATTTTAACTGCCGATTATCACACTCATACAAAATATAGCCACGGCAAGGGTACTGTTTTAGAAAATGCCATAAGGGCTAAAAGTATAGGTTTAAAAGAAATCGGCATAGCAGACCACGGCTTTAGCCATCCCGCTTTTGGCTTAACTAAGGGTGTTTTAGATAGGCTTAATAACGATTGCAATATGGCAACTAAAATAACCGGTGTAAAATGCTTATGTGGTATAGAAAGCAACTTTACTTCTATAGATGGAAAGGTAGATTTAAAGCCTTGTTTATACGATAAATTTAATTTGTTTTTAGCAGGTTTTCACAAGTTTGTTAAGGTAGATTTAAAAACTCTTTTCACCCTTTCAATTCCTAACGTTGTTTTGTCCAAATTTAAGGCTAAAAAAGTTTGTTCATCTTTAATAAAAACTAATACCAAAACTTTTGTAAACGCAATAAAAAACAATCCAATAGACATTGTTACTCACTTAAATTACGGCGCATACGCAAACGTAGAAGAAGTGGCAAAAGTAGCGGCGGATTATGGCACGTATTTGGAAATTAGTGCAAAAAAAGTCCATTTTTCCGATGAAGAAATTAACGCAATTTTAAAAACGGACGTGCGTTTCGTCATTGGTTCAGATGCCCACTCAATAGACAGAGTTGGAGAAATATCGCTTGCAGTAAAAATGCTTGAAAGGGTTGGCTTTCCAATAGATAGAATTGACAACGTTGAAGGAAGGTTGCCTGCCTTTAGATTCCACGCTTTTAAGGAGAAATCTTTATGAACTTTGGGCGTGTAATAAAAAAGGAAATAGTTGAAAAAGGCTTTAAGGACAAGTGTTGTAAAAAAGCGTTTTTATCTGGGCTTATTCGTGGGGCGGGTATGCTTTACGAGCAAGATGGGGAAATTGGTTTAGATATTCCTTTGTTAGATGAAGAAACGGCAACTCTTGTTAGTGGATATTTTCTTAACCTTTTCGGTTATGAAATAAGAGAGTTCTCCGCTTACGGCGATAAATTAAACAAGAGAGACGTTTTTTTAATATCAATAAAAGGCGAAAAAGGACTTTTTATACTAAATGAGTTGGGAATTTTAATTTCCGATGGCGAAGAATACTCTGTTAATATGAAAATTTTTGGTGATATTAACAAGAAAGAGTGTTGTCTTCGTGCGTTTATGAAAGGGTTATTTACTGCATCTGGCAGTTGTACCGTGCCATCTCTTAATGGTGTAGAGCAAACGGGGTATCATATAGAACTTTCATTTTACCACGCAGAAACGGCAAGTGAAATAAATGGTAAACTTGCTAATTCTGGCATAATAGCAAAAATTATGCGTAGAAAAGATAGATACATCGTTTACCTTAAAGCAGCCGAAGATATTAGTAATTTTTTAGCATTTATTGGGGCATCTCGCTCTGCATTAACTCTTACGGACATAATAATTGCAAAAGAAATTACTAACACGTCTAACAGAAGAACAAATTGCGATTTAGCTAATTTAGAAAAGCAAGTTAGTGCATCGCAAAAGCAAATAAAAGCAATTAACAAAATTTTTGCTTTAAAAGGCGAAAATTATTTAAAACAAGACCTTTTAACCGTTGCAAAAGCAAGAATAGATAACCCTGAAGAAACGTTATCAGAACTTGCAACAAGGTTAAACGTGTCTAAAAGTTGTTTAAATCACAGATTAAGAAAAATACTTTTAGTCGCAGAAAAGTTAGGGGAATAACATGGCAGATTTCGTTCATTTACACGTTCATACAGAATACAGCCTTTTAGACGGAGCAACAAGAATTGACAAGGTTTTTAATGCTTGCCGTGCTAAAAACATGAAGGCAGTTGCCATAACCGACCACGGAAACATGTTTGGTACCTTAAAGTTTGCAAAGGCGGCTGCAAAAAACAACGCACAAGCGGAAAAATCTGGCGGAGAAAAAGTTTATCCTATTATTGGTTGCGAACTTTACGTTTGCGATGACATAAAAAAGAGAGAGCGTGGCTACGACCATTTAGTTTTGCTTTGCAAAAATAAAACGGGGTATAAAAATCTAATTAAAATGGACTCTATTGCATACGTAGAAGGTATGTTTTATAAGCCCAGAATAGATTATAAAATTTTAAAAGAGCATAGCGAAGGGTTAGTATGCCTTTCCGGTTGTTTACAGGGCAGGGTTTCCAAGCATCTTGTAGAAAACGATTACGATAGTGCAGTTAAGGCTGCATTAATGCTTAAAGAAATTTTTAAAGACGATTTTTACATAGAAATACAAAACCACGGTTTAGACGATCAAAAAAGAATAAATCCACTTTTAGTAAAATTGGCAAGGGAAAATTCTATTCCACTCGTTGCCACTAACGACGTTCACTACGTAGAAAAAGATGACTGCGAAGTTCAAGACGTTGTTGCTTGTATTTCTACAAAAAGCACGATAGATGATCCATCAAGGTTTAAAATGGACACCGACCAAGCATATTTAAAAACTCCAGAAGAAATGGAGCAAATTTTTGCATATATTCCAGATGCTTTGGAAAATAGTGTAAAAATTGCGATAAAATGTATGGAAGAGCCTGTTTTTGACCTTGACAAAAAGGGTGAACCAATAAGGGATAATTCTTTAGTTCCGGGCTACGTTCCATCTACAGGACAAACCCCTTACGAATTTTTTAAAGAATTAGCAGAAAAAGGCTTAAGGGAAAGATATCCTGTTATTACTCCTGAAATTAGAGAGCGTTTCGACTACGAGTTAGATACTATTTCTTCTATGGGATACGTAGAATACTACCTTATAGTTTGGGATTTTATTAACTACGCAAAAAGCATAGGTATTTCAGTTGGTGCCGGCAGAGGTAGTGGTGTTTCAAGTATTATTGCATATTCTGTTGGTATAACCGACGTAGAACCTTTAAAATACGACCTTGTATTTGAAAGATTTTTAAATAAAGAAAGGGTAAGCATGCCCGACTTTGATATAGACTTTCAAGACGATAGGCGTGGAGAAGTTGTTGAATATGTAAGAAATAAATACGGTGCAGAAAGAGTTGCTCAAATTGTAACTTTTGGTACTCTTGCCGCTAAACTTGCAATTAAAGACGTTGGCAGGGTTTATAGAGTGCCTTATTCTGAAATGGACAAAGTTACAAAACTTATGGATGCAACTCACGATATTTCAGAAAACTTTGGATTTAAAAAAGACAAAGATGGCAACGATGTAAGCATTAAAGAATTAAGAGATATTTACGAACAAGATGAAACTATTCGTAAAGTAGTAGATATGGCTATAAGGGTAGAAGATATGCCAAGACAAACGGGCATGCACGCAGCCGGTGTCGTTATTTGTGCAAAACCAATAGCTGAAAACGTTCCCCTTCAAAAAAGTGGCGAATACGACGTTACAACACAATTCGATATGGTTGAAGTAGAGCAACTTGGTATGCTTAAAATGGACTTTTTGGGCTTAAGAACTTTAACCGATATAGCAAAAGCAAAGCAGTATATTAAAGAAGATTACGGAATAGAGTTAGACTTCCATAAATTAGGATACGAAGATGCCGAAGTTTACAAACTTATTGGAGAAGGGGAAACAGATGCCGTGTTCCAACTTGAAAGTCCGGGGATGAAACGCTTTATGCGTGACTTAAAACCTTCTGTTTTCGAAGATATTATTGCGGGAATTTCAATGTATAGACCGGGGCCAATGGACTCTATACCAAAATACGTTAGGTACAAGCATAATCCTAAAGAAATTATATACAAAACCCCACTTTTAGAACCAATTTTAAAGGCAA
>JAGBSS010000242.1 GCA_017631725.1 Clostridia bacterium
AGCAATTAAACTCCATCCGCTTGTTTGTGGCGCGTTCAACGCAGACTTCGACGGCGACCAAATGGCAGTTCACGTTCCACTTTCAATAGAAGCACAAGCAGAAGCAAGATTCTTAATGCTTGCATCTAACAACATATTAAAACTTTCCGATGGTAAGCCTGTTATGAGTCCTACACAAGATATGGTTATGGGTTCATATTACTTAACCATCATACGCAGATATATCGGTGAAAAATACAACGATAAAAAGCGTAAAGATGAAAACGGCACAGTATACGGCGTTCCAGAATGGACTGTTTCCTTCTCTTCTCCAGAAGAGGCAATTATGGCTTATCAAACAGGCAAAATTGGTCTTCAAGACGAAATTTACGTTAGAAGGACTGTAGAAGTTGACGGTGAAACCATTTCAGGAAGAGTTAAAACTACCGTTGGTAAAATTACCTTTAACGAAGCAATTCCACAAGATTTAGGCTTTACAAAACGTGAAACTAAAGAAGATTACTTAAAATACGAATACGATAAACTCGTTGGTAAAAAAGATCTTCAAAAAATCGTTGGCGCTTGCTTTAAACGCCATGGCGCAAGTTGTGCTGCAGACGTTTTAGATAAAATTAAGGCTCTTGGCTTTAAATATGCTACACGTGGCGCAATTACCACTTCTGTTTTCGATATGCATATGCCAAAAGAAAAGGCAGGCATATTAAAGGCTGCAGAAGAACACGTTTTAAAGGTTGAAAACTTATACAAGAAGGGCTTTATAACAGACGAAGAAAGATATAAAAAGGTCGTTTCAATTTGGAAACAAGCAACTGAAGACGTTGCAACAAAACTTCGCGCAACTCTTGATGAATTTAACCCAATTCTCATGATGGCAAACTCTGGTGCGCGTGGTTCTATCGACCAAATTAAACAACTTGCAGGTATGCGTGGTCTTATGTCAGATCCTAACGGTAAAACCATTGAAATTCCTGTTAAATCTTGTTTCCGTGAAGGACTTTCCGTTCTCGAATACTTTATTTCTTCTCACGGTGGACGTAAAGGTCTTGCCGATACGGCACTTAAAACTGCAGACTCTGGTTACTTAACCCGTCGTTTAGTAGACGTATCTCAAGAAGTTATCGTTAAAGAAGAAGACTGCTTTGCAGAATCTGGCGAAACACCTAAAGGTGTTAAAGTTCGTGCAATTACCGGTTCTAAAGGCGAAGTTATTGAAGGCTTACGTGATAGAATTGCTGGTAGATTCACTGTTTCTGACGTTATTTCTCCAGATGGCGAAGTTATGGTTAAAGGCGGCGAAATGATCACCGAAGATATGGCAGATGCAATTGTTGCTGCTGGCATAGAAGAAGTGGAAATCAGAAGCGTATTTACTTGTAAATCTAAAACGGGTATCTGTGCTAAATGTTACGGCAAGAACATGAGTAACAACAACCCTGTTCAAATTGGTGAAGCAGTTGGTATTATTGCAGCTCAATCAATTGGTGAACCTGGTACACAGCTTACCATGAGAACCTTCCACACCGGTGGTATAGCATCTACGGGCGACATAACTCAAGGTCTTCCAAGGGTAGAAGAACTCTTTGAAGCAAGAAAGCCAAAGGGTGCAGCAATTGTTTGTGAATACGAAGGCGTTGCAAAAATTGAAGTTAGAGATAAAATTACCCACGTTATCGTTCATACCGATGATGGTAAAGAAGAAGATTACACAATTCCATTTGGAACGGGTGTTATCGTTAAAGACGGAGAAAGGGTTGAATCTGGTACAATTCTTACAAACGGCGCAGTATATCCACAAGATATCTTAAAGACTAAAGGTATTAAGGGTGTTCAAGATTACATTTTAAGAGAAATTCAAAACGTATATCGTTCTCAAGGCGTTGATATTAACGACAAACACGTTGAAATTATTATTCGCCAAATGATGAAAAAGGTTCAAGTTGAAAACCCAGGTGATGCAGATATTCTCCCAGGTGAAAAATTAGACCTTCACAGATTTGAAGAAGAAACAATG
>JAGBSS010000243.1 GCA_017631725.1 Clostridia bacterium
CATAGAAAAACTACACGAATACATTAACTATTACAACAATGAAAGAATATCCTTAAAATTGAAAATGAGTCCAGTTAAATACCGAACTCAATTCCAATATATTTAATTTAATTTTTTGTCTAAACTTTTGGGTTCACATCATTTTTTCTACGCTTTTTGCATTATTTAACACCAATTCTCGTTGCTTTTACGTTTCCAAGTAAGATATCCTTAATAGAATATTTTGCATTTGCAATTATAACTTTTGTCCCGTTTTTAACTGCTTCTTTAACGTATTCTAATTTAGCCTTTGCCCCGTTTGCACCTTTTCTTGATGCCCCAGAACAAAACTCTTCACAGGTTGTAACGTTTTCTAAAACTTCGTAAATATCTTTTCCACTAATTTCTTCTATTAAACTGCAAGGATCTTTTTGGTCTTTATATATTCCGTCGGTACCTGTTAATATAAGCAAAGTTTTTGCTTTTACAAGGCAGGCAATTTGAGATGCAGTTTCATCGTTATCAACGCACTCTACCACCTTTTCGCCAGAGCTTTTAAGTGATTGTATTTCAAATTTTCTGCTTTCTTCTGCACAAACAGGGTCGTTATAGTTAATTATCGGTATAGCATTTTGTTTAATAGAGCGAAGTAGAAGGTTTTTTAGGTGTTCCCTTTTAACGCTGTCGTTAAAATGTTGATGTTCTACTAAAACTTGCCTTATAGAATACCTTGAGTCTACAAATTCACGATAGGTAGACATTAAAATAGATTGACCTTGTGCAGCATAGTCCGTTTTAACGTCTTCATCAGAGCCTTCTAATTCTTTGCCGTTTCTTTTAATGTAGTCAAGCCTACCCGTTTCAGCCGCACCAGAAGTGACCCAAATATAACCCGGTTTAAGTTCTGATGAAAGCCTTGCTATAAGAGTGTAGTCTAAAATATTGCTTTTTTTATCAATGAGCGCCATAGAACCTATTTTGCCCACTAACTCTACGTCGAACATAATAATCTCCAAACTTTTTTAACATTATATAATATATTTATATTTTTTTCAACAAAAAAGAGTATTTAAACTTATTTAAAAGTCAAAAATATATAAAAAGAAAAGGAGAAACGAAATGAATTTTAAAGAATCTAAAACTTTTCAAAATTTACAAACAGCATTTTTAAGGGAATCTGGGGCGTATAACGAATACACTTTTTACGCTAGCCAAGCCAAAAAAGAAGGGTATGAAGAAATTTATAACACCTTTACAAATTTTGCTGCAAACGAACAAGCGCACGCAAAAATTTGGTTTAAACTTTTTCACGCAATATCTTCTACTCAAGATAATTTAGTTGATGCTGCAGACTTGGAAAATTTTGAAAGGACAAAACTTTATTCGCAGTTTAGCACCGTTGCAGAAGAAGAAGGGTTTACAGATATTGCCTTTTTGTTTTCAGAAGTTGCCAAAATAGAAAAATCGCACGAAGAAGTTTATAGAGAACTTGCAAGAAAATTAAAAAATTGCCAAATGCTTTGCAAACAAGAAAAAGTCACTTGGCAATGCTTAAATTGTGGGCACGTTTTAGTGGATAAGTGTGCACCGGAAACTTGTCCAGTTTGTTCACACCCTAAAGGATTTTTTAAAGTAAAAGAAAATTAAAAAGTGGCGTATGCCACTTTTTTATTTCGCTAAATCAAATAATGCTTTTTTATAAATTTCATATGCAAGTAAAAGTTCTTTTTCACTCATACACTCGTTAGGTTCGTGAATTTTATTATCAGAACCAATAAATTCAGGCCCAAAGGCAACGCCCATTTCAAAAACGTATGCAAAGGTTGCCCCAGAACACGAAACAGGCTTTAACTCACTGTTCATTATCGAATTATACGCATTTACAAGAGTTTTTACAAAGTTAGAGTTCGGATCAACAAAATGTGGCTTTCTAAAGCGTGTTAGTTTGTAATTTGAACAAATATTATTAAACAAAGGATAAAATTGTTCAATTTTAAGTTTAGCAGGAGTTCTAAAGTCTACCGAGATAACAAGATAGCCGTTTTCTATACGGGCAAGGTTTGGCGAAAATGTTGCATAGCCCGTTTCATTTCCGTATTGGCTAATTTTTTGAGCATCGTTAAAAAAGTTATCTACTAAATCATTTAATTTTCCGCCATTAAGTTCATTTAAATACTCAAAAAGTGGTTTAAGTGCGTTTTTGCCAAGATGCGGTTTAGAGCCGTGCGCACTTTTACCAAAACTTTCTATTTTATCCCCTTTTATTTTTAGGTTGTATTTTTCTATTAAGGTTTTATCAATAGGTGCTTTAATATATGCGTGGTTTGGCACGGCATTACCAGCATTGCCTATCGTGGAAATATCCGTTAAATTTTTTGGTATTGAAAGATAGAAATCTATTCTCGAAGGGCCTTTTTCCGCATAGATAACAGGAAAGTCTGCATCAGGTGAAAAGCCTTTTTTTGGGAGTGTGGTTTGAGTTTTTAAATAATCTACGTCTTTCCAACCGTTTTCTTCGTTAAGACCAAAAAACAACCTAAATTTTTTGTTAGGAACAATATTAGAGTCTTTTAACTCTTTTAAAGCGAAAAGGCATAAAAGAATTGGAGATTTATCATCGCTAACACCACGGCCGTAAAGGTATCCATCTTTTATCGTTAACGTGTAAGGGTCTGTATCCCAACCTTCCCCTTCTGGAACAACGTCTAAATGCCCGATAATACCTATTTCTTCACCATTGCCAAAGGATACTTCTCCAATATAACCATTATAGTTTATCGTTTCAAAACCAAACTCTTTAGCAAGAGATAAAGTGTAATCTAAAGCATTTTTATTTTCTATTCCAAATGGAGCATTTTCACTTTTGGCGCCTTGAACTGTTTTAAATGCAATTAGGTCTGATAAAGTTTTTATAAATAATTGATAATTTTTCATAGTTTTTTCCTTATTATTAACATTATATAATATAAATTCTACTTTTGCCACAAAAATAAACGCAAAATTTTTGTATTTTTTATAAATGTGTGTTAAAATACAATTATGAGTACTAAAGAGAATTTACACGCTGGCCATAGGGAGCGCATGATAGACAAACTTTTAAAAAACCCCGATTCTTTTTTAGAACACGAACTTTTAGAAGTTTTGTTATATTCCGTGTTGCCAAGGGTAGATACAAATCCCATAGCACATAGATTGTTGCGTTCTTTTGGTAGCCTTAAAAACTTGTTTACCGCAACGAAAGAGCAACTTATTTCAGTTGAAGGTATTGGCAAAAAGGCAGCTTCTCAAATTTTACTTTTTGGTGCACTTTTTAGAAATGTTTCTAAAAATCTTACAACGGAAGAAGTGGAGAATTTTTATTCTTTCTCTACTTATAAGCAAACTCTATTAGATTATTTCAAAAATTTAGAAGTAGAACAATTTTTAATTGTTTTATTAGATAAAAGATATAGGGTTTTAAACAAGTTGCGTTTTGTTGACCATAAGAGAGATAGGGTTACTGCAAACATACCAGAAATTGCCAAGGCATTTGTTATAAATAAACCAACTTATGCAATTATAGCACATAACCACGTTAGCGACGATTTAACCCCGAGTAAAGAAGATGATTTTGCAACAGGTAAACTTAACGTTTTGTGTGCTGTTCACGGGGTCACACTTTTAGACCACGTTATTGTTGGTAAAACAGATGCATTAAGTTATTTTATGGAAAATAGATTACAAGAAATTAAAAATAAATTAAACGTTGAAAAATTAATGATGGGAGAATTATAAAATGACAAGAGTAAGAACACGTTTTGCTCCAAGTCCAACGGGATATCTTCATATAGGCGGTTTAAGAACTGCCCTTTACGGATTTTTGTTTGCAAAAAAACACGGTGGAGATTTTGTTTTAAGAATTGAAGATACCGACACGGCAAGATACGTAGATGGTTCTGTTCAAATAATTTATGATACAATGAGAGACTCTAAAATTATGTACGATGAAGGTCCAGACGTTGGTGGAAACTTTGGCCCATACGTTCAAAGTGAGAGAAAAAGTATTTATACAGAATTTGCAGAAAAACTTGTAGAACTTGGTGGCGCTTATTATTGTTTCTGCACCCCTGATAGAATAGCTTCGCTTAAAGATGGAGAAGGCAAAGTTAAATACGATAAGCATTGTTTAAACTTATCTAAAGAAGAAATTCAAAAGAAGTTAGACGCAAAAGAGCCATA
>JAGBSS010000020.1 GCA_017631725.1 Clostridia bacterium
CAACGGCCTACGAAAATCTTACAATGACAATAAGGTATAGAACAAGAGAATCTGCGTGGGCAACATCTTCTAACAAAAAAATTCCATTAAACGTTTCCGGCACTTACGAATTCTACGTTATGTTTAAAGATTTAAACGGCAACACAATGGAATATGCAGACTTTATCGATGAATCAGATGGCGTAGATAACCCTGTATACGGAATATATAAAGATTACATCTTTACGTTTACCGTTTTAGATGATGCTCCTATTTCAATAGAAGCTGCAAATCAAGGTAAAGGTTATAAAGGTATTGAGTTCAACGCAACAGGCTTTACCATTAAAGCATCTGACTATACTGCAAAATATTCTTTATTCTATCGTGCAGATGAAAACTCTTCTTGGGTAAAAATCCCACTACTTTCCGAAATAGATGAAGATTATTCGGAAAACGGATTTACTTATAAAGATATCGAAAGCATTGCATACGATGGTTTACTTACCTTTACACCAAACAAACTTGGTCAATACAAAATAGTGTGCGACGTTATTTCTAACAGTTCACTTGCAAAAAGCCAATCTGCAGAAGCAGTAATAAAGGTAGAAGACGTTCCAACCAAAGTTGTTCCAGAAAATCATTGGCTTAAAGATAACGTTTGGTCGGTATTATTCTTAACCGTTGGTACTCTCTCACTTGTTGCAATAATTGTATTGTTAACGTATAAACCTAAAGATGGGGCAAACACCAAACGTAAAAAATAAAAAATAAAAACTTCGGTTAATGCCGAAGTTTTTTTAAACTTGTGCTATGATTTCATTTAATTCAGAAAAAGACCAAAAACTTATAAAAGCCGTGCTAAATGGCATAACGGGTATTTCTTTTAATACCATAAACAAACTTTTGCGTGCTAAAGACGTAAAGGTTAACGGCGTGCGCGTTGGGAAAGACGTTTCTGTTAAAAAAGGCGATTTAATTGAAGTATACGTTAAACAGCAAGACCTTTCTAAAATTTACGAAGAAGTATATAAAGACCAAAACGTTTTAGTTGTTTTTAAAAAAGACGGATATACCTCGGAAGAACTTTTTACTATTTTAGATAAAGATTATAATGGCGTATACTTTATTCATAGATTAGATAGAAACACCTCTGGTATTATGATTTTTGCCTTAAACACCATTGCGGAAAAAGAACTTTTAAACGGCTTTAAAAATAGAACGTTTGAAAAAAAATATCTTGCAACCGTTTATGGTATTCCTAAAACAAAACAAGCAACATTAACAGATTATCTTTTTAAAGATGCAAAACTAAATAAAGTTTACGTTTCACCTATAAATAAAACGGGTTATTCTAAAATTATAACCGAATACAAGGTAGTTAAGGAAAATGAAAACTCTTCAGTTTTAGAAGTTAAATTAATAACGGGAAAAACTCATCAAATAAGGGCGCATCTTGCCCACGTTGGCCACTTTATTTTAGGCGATGGCAAGTATGGAGATGATACAATTAATAAAAAGTTAGGTATAAAAAGGCAAATGTTAACTTGTTTTTCACTTAAACTTGTTTTTGAAAATTGTAGTCCACTTTACTATTTAGATAATAAAGAATTCACTTTTAAAGGGGAGTAAAATGCCACAAGACGCTTTTAC
>JAGBSS010000244.1 GCA_017631725.1 Clostridia bacterium
ACCCTGAAATGCAAAAAATATATAACTATTTTAGTGAACAAGATTTGCCTTTTATCTATTCTGATGGTGAGATAACTGATAACGTTTTTTGTAATTGCACGGAAGTTAATTTAGAGAACTTTATGACCGAAGAACATTTTAATAAAAATTACGTTTACGCACGCAACGTATCGGTTAAAACTGACCATAAGGTTAAAAAATTTGTCGATAAAAATAAATACAAAATGCTTTTAAAGGCATTTAAAATTGAAAGGAAACTACGTAATGAGCGCAATAAGTAGAAACCTAAAACACGACCTTTTAAAAGATAATCCTAAAAAAATTGCGTTAAGTATTTGCTTGCCACTTGTTATTGTCAACGTGATATCTTGGTTTGCCAAAAAACTTTTACAAAACGTTTACGCATCCAGTTGCAAAGAGTATTTTACAATTTTTGGTCTTATCGGAATTGTAATTAGTTCATTTCAAATGATTATGGCTTGCTTTGTTTCTGCAGCGTGGATAAAAACTGCACTCAACTTTACGGAAAAAAACCCCGTTGACAAGGATAATTATTTTTCTACGGCTCTTGGCACTATTATTATTCCACAAGTCGTTTTTGCGGTTATTTTAATATCCATAAGAGATTTACTTTTCAAGTGGTTTTACGTTCCGACGGAATTATTGAGCAAAGCAAACGTGTATTTTATAGTTTGTATTTTTAGTTACGTTTTGGCAAACGTTGGGACTTTTTTCGTTTCCATCATAAACGGGGTGGGTAGTGCGTTAAGTCTCTTAATATCTAATTTAATAAACTCTTGCATTGCACCACTTGCCGCATTTTTGTGCCTTTCCGTGTTTAAACTTGGTGTTTTTGGTGCGGCTCTTATTCCTTGTATTCAAGGGCTTGCCGTATTGGTTTACGCAATAATAATTTTAAAACTAAATAAAAACCCAATGCCTAAAGTAAAGCATTTGTTTAAAATGGATAAAAAACTATCTTGCGATATTTTAAAAGCAGGATTTTTTATGGCACTTCAATCGCTTTTTTGTCAGTTGGGGGAAATTGTTTTGTCAATTCAAACAAACAATTATTTGCCCATAGAGTATATAGACGTTTTATCTGCAGATTTAGGATTTAGTTCTATTTTTAGCGTGTTTGCTACTTCGATAACAATATTTGTTCCGGCAAATTATCAAGCGGGCAACTTTAAAAGGGTAAAAGACTTTTTAAAAATTATTGCAATTGCAACTTTGATATACTCGTTTATATGTGCAGGGTTATACTTTTTACTTGCAAATTGGCATTTCTCAAGCACATTTGAGAACGTTGAAACGGTTAAATATGGCATAAGTTTTTGGAAAATTTATTCGCTTGCAATGATACCTGTTTCTTCTCTTTACGTGTTCAGGTTCTTTTTAGATAGTGTTGGATATAATAGACAAGCAATGATAGCAGGAGTTTTCCAAATGCTTGGAGCATTGGTTTCGGCACTTTTGCTCGTTCCAAAATTTGGCACTGTTGCAAGGTCGTGGAGTCCGTTTGTAGCCTTTTCATTTGCGGCAATTTATATTTTTGTTGCGTGTGCCGTTTTATCAAAGAAAATTTTTAAACCCAAAACGGAAAGTTTAATGGAATCGCATAAGTAGAGTAGTTGATTAGGTTAAATAACGTAATTTTAGATCCTTTGCACGTTGTATCTTGAAGAGAGATTAACAGCGTGCTTTTCTTTTTATTATATTTAATATAAAATAAATATAAACTTATTAAATAGCCTATTGATTTTCCAAATTTGATGTGTTATAATTGATTGAGCATAATTCTAGTTTAGATAGTTAATTTGGGTAGGAATAGGTGATGGGGAAAATTAACGTTAATAAAAATATAAAAAAAGTTGCGCTTGCTATTGCAGATATTGCAGTTGTTGCGGGTGCAGCTTTTCTTGCTTGTGCGGCAACAATTGGCGATGCCTTGCCTAAATGGATATTATATTTCATTTTGGTGAATGCTGTAGTTTTAGTAGCGGTTTTTGCATTTCAAGGTCTATATTCTGCTTTGTTTAGTCACGTTGGTATAGGTGTTGGATTTAGGATAATTTTAACGGGCATGTTGCTCGGTTTTGCAAATTTAATTGTTGTTGGTGTTACTAACAGCAAATATTACAACGTTTGGACTATAATCTTTTTTGTTTCAATGGTTATAATTTGTTCCGTTTCAATAAGATTTGCTTATAGAGTATTATCTTGGTTTAAAATTCTCTTATTCTCCAAGGCAAGTGGTAAAAGGGTTATTATTATCGGCGGTGGAGATGCAGGTGCAACAATAATACGTGAAATGTTCGAGTCGGGGAAAATAAACTATAATCCCGTTTGCGTGTTAGATGATAACCCCAACAAATTAAATCAGTTTTTAAGTGGTGTTAAAATTATAGGCAAAACGGCAGACGTTAAAAAATATGTAGATAAATTTGACGCTGAAGAAATTTTTATATGTATGCCTTCTGTAAGCAAGAAGAGAATTTCTGAAATAGTAGATTTGTGCAGGGCTACGGGTAAGGAAATAAAAATTCTACCTGGTATTTATCAATTTGCAACCGGTCAAGCTATTGTAGAAAAGATGAGAGAAGTTGAAATCGCAGACTTGTTGGGCAGAGATCAAGTAAAGGTTAAAATATCCGATATAATTGGTTATATCAAAGGTAAAACCGTATTGGTATCAGGTGGTGGCGGATCTATAGGAAGCGAACTTTGCAGACAGATTGCAATGCATAACCCAGAAAAACTTATAATTTTAGATATTTACGAAAATAACGCATACGACATAGAGCAAGAATTAATTAGAAGGCATCCTACTTTAAAACTAATTACCCTTATTGCAAGTGTTAGAGATGAGCAGAAGATAGAAGACGTTTATAAAACCTATAGGCCTCAAATTGTATTCCACGCGGCAGCGCACAAACACGTTCCTTTAATGGAAACAAGCCCTAACGAGGCTGTAAAAAACAACGTATTTGGCACTTTAAATATGGCAAAGTATGCGGACAAATACAAAGTTGAAACGTTTGTTCAAATCTCTACAGACAAGGCAGTTAATCCTACGAACATAATGGGTGCTACCAAACGTATTTGCGAAATGATAGTGCAGGCTTTTGGTAGGAAAAGTAATGATACAAAGTTTGTAGCCGTAAGGTTTGGCAATGTTTTGGGTAGCAATGGCTCTGTAATACCACTTTTTAAAAAGCAAATAGCAGAAGGTGGTCCTGTCACCGTTACCCACAAAGATATAATAAGATATTTTATGACTATTCCCGAGGCAGTTTCTTTGGTATTGCAGGCGGGAGCTTATGCAGAAAAAGGTCAAATTTACGTTTTAGATATGGGCGAGCCTGTCAAAATTTACGATTTGGCTTGCAATTTAATTAGACTTTCTGGGTACGAACCGAACGTTGACATAGCAATTGAGTGTGTAGGCTTACGCCCTGGAGAAAAATTGTTTGAAGAAAGGTTAATGGCAGAAGAGGGTTTGCAAAAAACAGCAAACGGATCTATAAGTATAGCAAGGCCGCTAAAATTCGATGAAGAAAGATTTTGGCTTGTTTTAGAAAGATTGTATACCGAGGCATATAGTGAAACAGGGGATATGAAACAACTTGTTAAAGAGTTAGTGCCCACTTATCAAATAGACAACAGGAAATAAGGTTTGTGGAAAAAAGAATTCCACTTGCAACACCCACAATGCATGGGAAAGAACTAGATTTTATACAAGAGGCGTTTGATAAAAATTGGATAGCGCCACTTGGATTTAATTGCGATAGTTTTGAAAATGAAATGTCAAATTATCTTTCAGAAGGTAAAGAGAATTGTTATGCTCTATCTCTCAATTCTGGAACGTCTGCACTGCATATGGCGGTTAAATTAGCAGGTGTTAAGAAAGGTGACGTTGTTTTCTATGTTGTCGTTAATAATTTTAAGGGTATTAGAAAAAATGTCGTTAACAATGTTTTTGTCTTCTTTAAAAGTGCATTGCTTGGTAATTTGAAAAATATCCAAATGCAAAGGTTGTTATGCTTGCTCATTTGTACGGAACGCCCGC
>JAGBSS010000245.1 GCA_017631725.1 Clostridia bacterium
AGATTCTATCATTGTAGACGGCAAAGAAATTAAAATTTCTAAATGCGCTAACGCTGCAGAATGCCCATGGGCTGCATACGACGTAGACGTTGTTTTAGAATGCACAGGTTTCTACACCAGCAAAGCTAAAGCACAAGCTCACATCGATGCAGGTGCTAAAAAAGTTGTTATTTCTGCTCCTGCAGGTAATGACCTTCCAACAATCGTTTACAACGTAAACCACACCACTTTAACCGCAGACGACAAGATTATTTCTGCTGCATCTTGCACCACAAACTGTCTTGCTCCTATGGCTAAAGCATTAAACGACTATGCTCCTATTCAATCTGGTATCATGACAACTGTTCACGCTTACACAGGCGACCAAATGATTCTCGATGGTCCACAAAAGAAAGGTGACAAGAGAAGAAGTAGAGCAGGTGCTATGAACATCGTTCCTAACTCTACCGGTGCTGCTAAAGCAATTGGTCTTGTTATTCCAGAACTCAACGGCAAACTTATCGGTGCTGCACAACGTGTTCCTACCGCTACAGGTTCTACCACAATTTTAATTGCTGTTGTTAAAGGTGCAGACGTTACTAAAGAAGGCATCAATGCTGCAATGAAAGCACAAGCAACCGAATCTTTCGGCTACAACACCGATGAAATCGTTTCTTCTGACGTTATCGGTATGAGATATGGTTCACTTTTCGATGCAACTCAAACTATGGTATCTAAAATTGATGATGATACTTATCAAGTTCAAGTTGTTTCTTGGTATGACAACGAAAACTCTTATACCAGCCAAATGGTTAGAACCATTAAATACTTCTCTGAAATTAAATAATTTTAGAAATAGTTTAAAAGGCAAGTCAGTCGACTTGCCTTTTTTTTACGTTAGTATAGTTTGATTGTTATTTTGGAATAGGCAACCACAATTTGTAGTTGACAAGAGTGCCAAAAGCAAAAGTAATTGCGTGGTACTTATTGTATTATTATTCATTAGTAGAAAAATTAGTGCAATTAAAGTTATATTGCTGTTCATAATTTTACCTCCTACAAATGCTAAATTATTACATTTTCCGTTAAAATGTTACGCATTTACACACTTTTAAAGTGTTAAGATATATGCACACTTATTATATTCAGGGGGTAAAATAAAAGTGAAAGAACTTTTAATTGACAGAAGAGTGCAATCTTTAGTTAACGATTACGTGCCAAGTGGAGAAATTTTAGATGATTTAGTTTGCTTTTTCACAATTTTTTCCGATTATACAAGGCTTCGTATGATTTCGGCGTTGTCTATTAGTGAAATGTGTGTAAGTGATATTTCTAACACGTTAAAATTAAATCAAACAACCGTTTCGCATCAATTAAGATTTTTAAAAAATTTAAATGCCGTTAAAACTCGTAGACAGGGTAAAATTATTTTTTATTCTTTAAGAAACGATTCTTTATCAGATATTTTGCTTAAAGGGGTAGAGTTTTTAGGGTATTAGGCACTTGTAAAATTTGCCATAATAATGTATAATTGTTTGTATGGGAATTATAGAAGACAAACTTAAACTTCTTCCCGAATCTTCGGGCGTTTACGTTATGCTCTCTAAAGAAGGGCAGGTTATATACGTGGGCAAGGCTAAAAACCTTAAAAACCGTGTCCGCCAATATTTTCACGCATCAATTAAGGCAGAAAAGGTTATGGCAATGGTTAAAAACGTTGCAGACTTTTACTATATTAAAGCGCCAACTGAGACAGATGCACTTTCGCTTGAAAACAATTTAATTAAAAAGCATAAACCAAGGTACAACATCTTATTAAAAGATGATAAAACTTATCCTTATATTAAAGTTAATTTAAAAGAAGATTTCCCTTATTTTAAAGTGACGAGAAAACTTTTAAAAGACGGGGCTAAATATTTTGGGCCTTATATGGGTGGCGTTAACGCATACGATTTGTTAGACACTATTAATCTTGCTTTTTCCGTTAGGCCGTGCCAGAAAAAACTTAAAATTGGTAAACCGCTAAAGCCTTGTTTAAACCATCACATTGGTAGATGCAGTGGCATTTGTGCAGAACTTGTTAGCCAAAAAGAATATTTAAAAAGGGTTAAACTTGCAATAGACTTTCTAAACGGCGATACGTTAGAAACGGAAAAACTTTTAAAAGAAAAAATGATGGCTTTTGCCCAAAGAGAAGAGTTTGAGCAAGCACTTATTTATAAAGAAAAACTTTTAGGTTTAGAAAAAGTAAAAATAAAAAGATTAACTTCGCTTAATCGCTTTTTAAATGCAGACGTTTTGGCAATACAAAATAATGGAATATATTCTGCCGTAAACTTGCTTATGATAAGAAACGGGCGTATGCTTGGTGGTAAAAACTATGCGTTTAACTCGGGAACGGATAATTCGGAAATTTTATCAGAATTTATAACAAGGTATTACGTAGAAGGGGCAGACTTTCCGCAAGAGATTATAACCACTTTTAAGTTGGCCGATTATAATCTTTTAACTAATTACTTTAAAGAAAAATTAAACGAGCAAATAAACTTTGTCTTTCCTAAAAAGGGTGTTAAGCATCAACTTTGTTTAATGGCAGAAGAAAATGCAAAAGAGCATTTGGAAGTTTGCATAAATAAAATTAAACATAAAGAAGATATGACCGTTAAGGCAATAGAATCTTTAAAAGAACTTTTGGGTTTGCAAAACTTGCCAAAGAGAATAGAGTGCTTTGATATTTCTAACGTTAGTGGTGTGGACAAGGTAGCAAGTATGGTCGTTTTTGAAAACGGCGAGCCTGCTAAAAAAGAGTACCGCAGATTTAAAATAAAAACGGTAGAAGGGGCAAACGACTATAAAAGTTTGCAAGAAGTGTTGTATAGAAGGTTAGAACGCTTAAAAACAGACTCGGAAAAGTTTGGAAAACCCGATTTAATTGTTATAGATGGTGGCAAAGGGCAACTTTCTTCTGTTAAAAGCGTGTTTGATGAATATAAAATTTCAGATATTGACCTTATTTCGCTTGCAGAAAAACAAGAAGAGATTTATACTTTAAAAAGCAACGTCCCCGTGGTACTATCTAAAAGCGATTATAGGCTTAGGCTTTTAATAAGGTTAAGAGATGAAGCGCATCGCTTTGCTATAAGTTATTTTAAAAGTTTACACTCTAAAAATGCATTAAGTTCCGTTTTAGATAGAATAGAAGGGCTGGGCAAAGTTAAAATTAAGGCACTTTTAAACGAGTTTAAAGATATTTCGGGTATTATTTCTGCTACTAAAGAGCAGTTGACAAAGGTAGAAGGCATTGGCGACGTTTTAGCCGAGCAAATTATTTCTACTTTTGTTAAAGAAGGACTTAAAAACAAATGATAAAGGAAATTTTAGCACAAATATTTTCAGGCATTGCACTTGCCTTTGTTGTGACTTCTTATTTTACAAATAAGAAATATTATTTGCTATTTCAAAGTTTGTGTATAATTGGATTAGTTCTATCTTATTTTTTAAGGTCAGAATTTTTTGCAATGGTAGGGCTGTTTATCGGGCTTTTCCGTGCACTTACCTTTTTCTTTTACGAAAAAAAGGGAAAAGACGCTCCACTTTTTCTATCATTTATTTTTGCAGGGTTAACACTTGCATCTTATTTTATATTAAACTTATGTATTTTAAAAACGGCAAGGCCGTTAGACATTTTATACCTAACTTCGCTTGTGTTTTACACGTTTACGTTTAGAATTCGCAATTTAACGGTTATGAGATACCTTTTAATATTGCCACTTTCAACTTCTGTGCTATTTGGGGTTTTCTCAAACGTGACCACTTTCGTTCTTTTAACTTACGTGTTTGAGCTTGTGGCAGATTTGCTTGCAATAGGAAAGGCGTTAGTTATTTCAAAGTTGCAAAAGACAAAGGAGAAAAATGAAATATAAAATGATTGTTTCCGATTTCGATGGAACTTTAGGTAAAGTGCCACACGAAATACAGGAAGAAACTGTTAAAACAATTAAAAAATACCAACAACAAGGTGGAATTTTTGTTATTTGTTCTGGCCGAGGCCCAGGAAATATTCAAAAAATTTATTCTAAACACGGCTTAAACGGATATTTAATTGGTTGCCAAGGTTCGGTTATTTTAGATACTAAAAACGACAAAGAAATTTGGTCGGGGCATTTAGATAAAGAAAGTGCTTTAAAAATAATAGATGAAATTAAAAAAACGGGCTTTCAAGCAGTTGTTTACTATAAAGGTGGCATTGCTTACGATATAGAAAGCGATTACGTTAAGTTCTATTTAACTACCTTAAAAGAAAGCGGGGTTAAAGTAGATAATCTTTCTAAATTTGTTGAAACAACAAAGGCATATAAAATTAACGCAATAGTCGACCCTGACAAGAGAGATGTGATAATAAAAAACTTTAAAAAGGTTTTAAGCAATAACGTTTTAGTTAATAGTGGCTCTAAACACTTGGTAGAGTGCGTTAACGTAAACTGCAATAAAGGGCAAGCCGTTAAAAGTTTGGCGGAATATTTAAACATTGATTATAAAGATATTATGACGGTTGGCGATTCTACTAACGATATAGAGTTAGTGCTTGGAGAGTGGCACGGCGTTGCCGTTGGAGATGCAGAGCCAGAATTAAAGGCGGTTGCAAAAGAGATTACCGTTCCATTTGAAAATCAGCCAATTAAAGAACTTATAGATAAATATTGCTTATAGTATGGAGAAAAATATGCAAGAAAATTTACAACAATCGGAAATAAAAACCCTACCTTTAATTGCTTTAAGGGGCAAGGTTTTATTCCCTAATACAATTTTAAATTTCGACGTGGGTAGACCTATGTCCGTGCGCGCTTTAGATGAAGTAGATGAAGACGAACTTTTAATTGTTATTGCATCTCAAAAGAACGCATTTATAGATGCGCCAAAAAAACGTGATATATGCAAAACGGGTGTTATTGCTAAAATTAAACAATTAGTTCGTTTACCTGAAAACGGGGTTAAACTCTCCGTTCAAGCAATTTCAAGGGTTAAAATTTTATCGTTTGTTAGCGATAAAGATTATTTTGCCGTTAACGTTATAGATGCACCTTACGTTAGCGATGCGGACTATACGGAAATTGAAGCAAGGTTTAGGCTTGCAAAAAATACCTTTTTCGACTACGCGTTGTTTGATAAACGCATAAGCAAAGATATTTTAGCAAATCTAACGGGAATTAAAGAACCTAACGAGTTTATTGATAACGCAATTTCTACGGCTGTTTTTAAAGAAGAGTCTGTTCAACGTATTTTAGTACTTGACCGCACGGTGGAAAGGCTTGAAGAGTTTGAAAAACTTTATGCAAGTGAACTTGAAATTGCAAAAATTGAAAAGAAAATCTCTTCAAGAGTTAGAAAGAGCATTGACCAAAGCCAAAAAGAATTTTATTTAAGGGAACAAATTAAAGCAATTCACACCGAACTTGGCGATGACGTTGATGAAAGAGAAAATTTAACAAGGCGTATTAAGGAAAAGAAACTTCCAGAACAAATAGAACAAAAGGCGTTAAAGGAAATTGAAAGGTTAGATAAAATTAACCCATCTAGCCCAGATTATTCTATTATTTTAAACTATTTAGATTGGATTTTAGAACTTCCGTTTAACGAACAAACTAAAGACTGCGAAAGTTTATCTTTAGCAAAAGAAATTTTAGATGGAGACCATTTCGGTTTAGAAAAGGTTAAAGCAAGAATTGTAGAATATATTGCCGTGTTGCAATTAACTAAAAAAATTAAAGGGCCAATTCTTTGTTTTGTTGGGCCACCGGGGGTTGGTAAAACTTCGGTTGCATCTTCTATTGCAAGGGCGTTAAACCGTAAGTTTGTTAGAATGAGCCTTGGCGGTGTTAAAGACGAAGCGGAAATTAGGGGACACAGAAGAACTTACGTTGGTGCAATGCCCGGTAGAATTATTTTCGGATTAAAAAATGCAGGGGCATCTAATCCCGTGTTCCTTTTAGATGAAATTGATAAGTTGTCTTCTGATATTCACGGCGACCCTGCAAGTGCGCTTTTAGAAGTTTTAGACCCAGAACAAAACGTTACCTTTAGAGATAGGTATATGGAATTACCTTACGACCTTTCTAAAGTTATGTTTATTACCACGGCTAACAGCACGGATACTATTCCATATCCACTTTTAGACCGTATGGAAATTATAGAACTTACCGGCTACACCGATGAAGAAAAAATGGAAATAGCAAAGCGCTATTTAATTCCAAAGCAGTTAAAAGAAAACGGACTAACCGATAAAAAAGCAGAGTTAACCGATGGAGCTATAAGAGAAATTATAGAAGGCTATACAATGGAAGCGGGCGTAAGAAATTTAGACCGCGAAATTGGTTCGGTTATTAGAAAAATTGCTACAAAAGTTGCAGAAAAGCCACGCCGTAAAAAGGAAACTGTTGAAAAGCAAGACGTGTTCTCTTTCCTTGGGACACGTCGCCACACAAGGGACATTGCACTTGACAAAGATGAAGTTGGCGCTGCAACGGGGCTTGCTTGGACGTCTGTCGGTGGTACTACATTAACCATAGAAGTAAGTTTAATGCAAGGCAAAGGGGAAATTCTTTTAACAGGCAAGCTTGGCGACGTTATGAAGGAATCTGCCCGCGCGGCGATAAGTTATATAAGGTCTAACTGCCAAAAATTTGATATTAACCCTGCCGTGTTTGACAAAACGGATATTCACGTTCACGTTCCAGAAGGGGCAACCCCAAAAGACGGTCCATCTGCGGGTATAACAATGGCAACGGCAATTTTATCGGCATTTACTAAAAAGCCTGTTAAATCAAGCGTTGCTATGACAGGGGAAATTACTCTTCGTGGTAGGGTTTTAGCAATAGGTGGTCTTAAGGAAAAGGCCCTTGCCGCTTTTAGAAACGGAATTACTACTATTATTATTCCTAAAGATAACCAAAAAGATTTAGAAGAAATTCCACAAGAAATTAGGGAAAAAATTAACTTTGTTGCCGTTGAAAACGCAGAACAAGTTTTTGAAAAAGCAATTATATTTTAGGTATACGTATGATAATTAAAAAAGCCGAATTTATAACGTCGGTTGCATCTAAAAACAACTATTATAAAACGGACAAGCCCATAATTGCCGTTGCAGGCAAGTCTAACGTGGGTAAGTCAAGTATTATAAACTGCCTTGCAAAAAATAAAAAACTTGCAAGAACTTCGGTTACCCCCGGTAGAACAAGGCTTATAAACTACTTTGATTTTGGCGATTTTGTTTTAGCAGACCTTCCGGGTTATGGCTTTGCAAAGGTTAGCAAAGAAGAAAAACAAAAATGGGCAGACTTAATGGAAGATTTTTTAGCAACGCAAAAACTTGCTTTGTTAATTTCTTTAGTGGATATTCGCCACGACCCTACGCAAGATGATATTCAAATGGTAAATTATTTATATCATTACCAAATTCCATTTGTTTTGGTTGCGACAAAGGCAGATAAATTGCCAAAAACAAGGGTAAAGCCACAATTACTTAATTTAGCCGCTAAATTAAAAGTTGGCACGGCAGACGTTACCGCAACTTCTGCAGAAACGGGGTTGGGTAGAGATTCTGTGCTTGCATTAATAGAGCAGGCAGTAAAAATTTATAACAAATAAAAAAAGGATGCTTTTGCATCCTTTTAATTTTTTAAAGTATTTTCTTCGGTGGTTTGCCGTAAAGTTTTATGCCCATTCTATTTATTGCCGTTGCAGAAGAGCCAAGTGGTTTGTAAGAATTTCTATAATCGTGACTGTCGCAAAAAACCTTTAATTCTATGTTTAACCTTTCTAAATTTTGCTCTGTAACGCAGGTTATATCGTTTAAAAATTCTGCCTTTAAACTGCCTGCGTTAGATGCGTGCTCTATAAGTTTTGCATAGTGATTAAGGCAAAAACCATTGCTATTTTTTATTGCGTCTCTAAAACTTTGCTCGTTTTTATATAGTTTGGCAAAGGTTATATAGTACTTTTGCATGCGTTCTTCAATTAAATCGCAAATAATGCAAGTAGAAGAAGTTTTTTTAATAAACTCTACCTGTTTTAATGCCCCCTTAAGGTTGTCCGTTTGGTAAACGTGGGGTAAAACGTTTTTATCTAAATGCGAGTAAATTTGAAGGGCAAGTGAAAGTTTATTTGGGCGAGAGAAAAGCATATTAAAATGCCTTTCGCAAAAACCAAGTTCGTTCACCTTTTTTCTAGTGGAGTTTTCCATAACTGCATCGTTTAAAAATTGGTGAACAAATTGTTCTTCTGCCGTTTCTTTAAGTTCACAAAGAGGGCATTCTGAATTAAGTTGAAATTTCTCGTATATAATACTTGTACTTATTGGATAACTCATAACAAATATATTTTAGCAAATAATGCAAAAACTTTCAATATATTTAGCCATTTTTAACCATTAAAGCGTTGATATTTTTTAAAAGTTGTGTTAATATAGTTAAGCGAATTAAACACAAAGCGCTGGTGTGGCTCAGTTGGTAGAGCAGCTGATTCGTAATCAGCAGGTCGCAGGTTCGAATCCCGTCACCAGCTCCACGAATAATAAAAGACATCCAAAAGGGTGTCTTTTATTATTGCAAACCGATAACGGTTTGCGAATTACAGCGCGCAGGTTCTGATTCCCTAGCGGGAGACGGCAACCCTTTTGTCCTAACGGACATTTCCCCTAGCAGGGGAATTTCCCATCACCAGCTCCACGAAAAAAGCAACTAATCTTTAAAGGTTAGTTGCTTTTTATTGTTTAATAATTTTTAGTTTTTAAATATCTACGCCTATAAGTTTTTTTGCAAGTAAACCAACCGCAAAAGAAACTACTGCAACGCCAACGGAAATTAAAAACATTTCTATAAAATGTTTAAAGAATTTCTGTTCTTTTACTACTGAAATGTAAAAGGTAAACCCAGATATTATTAAAACGATAACACCAAGCATTGTGAAAAATGCAGGTAGGTATGCTTTAATTGGGAATATCAAGTATGGCAACACTAAAAGTGCGACGGTGACCAGATATGCAACACCCGTGTATGCGCAAGATTTAAAGGCATCTTTTCTGCCTTCACTACGGGCGGACAAAAACTCGCTTGCCGCCATAGAAAAAGTTGCAGATATGCCAACGATAAGCCCAGAAAGGGCAATTAAACGGGTGTTTTGCAAAGCAAAGGTAAAACCTGCTAAACTGCCGGCAAGTTCTACTAATGCGTCGTTTAGCCCAAGCACCATACTGCCAACGTATTTAAGGCGTTCTTCATCTAAAATGGAAATTAGGGCTTGTTCGTGTTCTTCTTCTTGTTTTCCAATTTCAATGGCTTCAGGAATTTCTTTGGCAATTTCTTCGTATACCGTTTGAGCGTTTTTTTCACCTTTTTCCATTAGTTTAATAGCAAAAGTAAAGCCAAAAATTCTTGCTAAAAACACATATTTAAAAATTTTGCCCTTTTTGGGTTTCATTTTTATATTTGTATACTTTTCCCAAATTAAGGCGTGTGCTTTTTCTTCTGCCGATAGTTTTAAAAGAGTTTTCTTATTATCTTCGCCTTTAGCAAACTTTGCAATTTTAGCATAAATTATACTTTCCGTAAGTTCGCCAAGTTGCATTTTTTTAATTGTAGAAAGTATTTTTTCCGAGATATTATTCATAGCGCTTCCTTTATTTGTGTGTTTAATTAACCCATCATAATTTCGGAAATAATATCTAACACCTTATCGTGACATCCACCGCAACCGGTAGAACAATGGGTCACTTCTTGAACGGCTTTAAAAAGAGACAACACGTCTTCAAACTTGTCGTGGCCATCTAATGCGTTTGCAATATCAAAATAGGTTACTTGTTTACAAAAACAAACTGTATAATTTTCCTTCATAATTTTTTCTCCTTTATAATTCAACTTTAAAGGTTGCTATTTTTAGGTCGATTAAACCGCCCATACGCCCTTCTTTAGAATATTCGCAAGTCCAATAGTTAAGCACGAATAATCCGTTTGAAGTGATTGTAAAAGATGGGTTTGTAAATGCCCTGTTTGGGTCGGTTTCTATATCTACAAAGTTAGTAAACGTTTTAAGACCGTCAAAAGAAATTGCCATGGTTAACGGCGTTCTTTTTCCGTAATGGGTTGCCCAAGTTGGGTTGTATTCGCTATTATTCCAAATTACAATTTGTGCGTTAGAATTAGGAACTGCAACAATAGCAGGGCAACTTTCTGGTGCAACTAGCCCGGTTGTTTGTGGTTTAGACCAAGTTAAGCCACCATCTACACTAATGCTTTTAAACACACTGCCAAGTTGATTTCTTAACACCATATAAAGAGTACCGTCTGCCCCTTCTGAAATACAAGGTTCGCTTGCCCCACGCATAGGAAGGGTAATTCTATTAGATTCCGTCCACGTTTTAAACTCGTCTGTAGATTTTAAAACGTAAACAATGTCGTGGTCATCTGGAGCGCACCAGCCACCTTCACTATAAAACACTGGCATTAAAAGTTCACCGTTTTTTAATCTTTTAACAGTGTGATTCATTGGATGAACCTCGGAATTTTTAAACAAAATTTCTTCTTCTGACCATGTTTTGCCTTCATCGTAAGAAACAATTTTATAAACGTTTGCTAGAATTTTTTCGTAGTAAACCAAATGTGTATATCTTTTAAAAATAAGGCAAATTCCGCCGTCTTTTAGCCTAAAAAGGCTTGGGGAATAACAATTTACACACCCGTCTTTCATTTTGGCTACAATGCGGTCGTTTTGCCATGTTGCGCCGTTATCTACTGAGTTGGCAAGGGAAATAACACCAGGGGCAGTATCATCGCTACCATGTGCACTTTTTTGGTGACATTGCCATGCAATTAGGAGACTGCCGTCTTTTAGTTCTATTATAGAAGCCTCTGAGTTTCTTGGGTTGTTTTCAGATGCTTTTTTTGCTGTATAAATTTTTAAATCTGTAATCATTGTAAACTTATTAAACTACTTTATATAATTTACTAAATTATATCACGGAATAAAAATATTTTCAATATGTAAAAGTTAAATTTTACAAAAAAATCCAAGGCAAAATAGCCTTGGATTTAGGTTATTTACTTTTATGTTTTGATGTCAAGTCAAGTAGAAAATTAATCAAGAGTATAGTGGTTATTATTTTAAAAATACAGCTTATAATTAGCCATATAATAGAGCCGATTTTCTTTAAAACTTTCATTTTATAATTTAGATGGGTCTATAACTTCTGCTAAAAATGGTAATTCACGGTATCTTTCAGCATAGTCAAGCCCGTAGCCTACAACAAAGCCACAGTCTATATCAAAGCCTGCGTAGTCTACTTTAACTTCTACTTCTCTTCTTGCCTTCTTGTCTAAAAAAGCACAAATTTTAACAGATGCAGGATTTTTTTCTTGTAAAAGTTTTATAAAGTAAGAAAGAGTTTTACCACTATCAACAATGTCTTCTATAATTATAACGTCTTTACCGGCAATGTCACATTTTAAATCGCTAACGACTTCCATTTCGCCCGCCGTTGTTCCGTTTTTATAACTTGAAAGCCTTACAAATTCCATAGAAAGTGGAACGTTTAAGTTTCTTACAACGTCTGAAAAGAAAACGATTGCACCTTTTAGCATACAAATAACGATAGGGGATTTTTCGTTATAATCTTTTGTTATTTGTTCGCCAAGTTCTTTTACTCTTTTTTGTATTTGTTCTTCTGTTAAAACAATTCTGAAGTTATTCATTTGTGCTCCTAAAGATTTTATAGTTAAATTGTATAACACTATTAGTGCTTTTGTCAACCCTTAATTTATCAGAAACTGCAATGCCAAACACTAAAAGAACGTTATCTCCGTCTGCAATAATTGGAATATTCCTTCTTTCTCTAACGGGAATTTTCATGTCGGTAAAAAAATCGCTTAAACTTTTTGTTCCACCGCCAAATTTTGTAAATTTGTCCCCATTTTTAAAAAACCTTATCACGGCGGTTTTAGGGATTTTATCTAAATCGCCATAAAGCCCACTTTTAAGGTCAACAGGTTTAGTGTCGCATAATTTTATTTGTATTAAGCCACCGTTAATTTCCGTTTCGCCTAAGTTAAAAATCTTTTCCGTTTGTTTAGTGATGGTTTCTTTATATATGCAAATGGTATCGTATTCTTTAACTGCAACAACGTTGCGTTTAAGATTAACACTCTTTCCCGTTTCGCCTTTTGCTAAAGCCAAAATTGCATCTAAATGAGCCTTTTCCCAATCTTTAGTTATGCCTAAACTTTTCATTGCCATAATGCTTGCACGCTTTAAAACGGAAGGGTGTTGTGGTAAACTAATTTTCACGTTGCTTTTTTCGTAAGTTAAACATTTTTCGGCAAAAGAACAAATAAATTCATCATCTTCACGGGCAATTTCCGAAAATTTTAAAATACTGTTTTCCGCCTTAGGAAAAATTTGATTAATTTTAGGTAAAAGTTCTAACCTAATAAAATTTCTCGTATAGTCGGTATCAAAGTTGGTGCTGTCCGTTACGAAAGTTATGCCTTTTTCCTTTAAATATGCCTTTATTTCTTGTTTTTCTACGGAAAGAATTGGCCTTATAATTTTTCCATCGTATTCTGGTAAAATTCCGCCTAAACCTTTTTGTCCAGACCCACGGAAAAGATTAAATAGCACAGATTCGGCATTATCTTTTAAATGGTGCGCCGTTGCAATTTTATTGCACTTGCCCCTTTCTAAAAGGTCGTAAAAGCAGTCGTATCGAAGTTTTCTTGCCGCTTGCTCTAAACTTAATTTGTTTTCCTTTGCGTATTCTACGGCGTTTACTGAATAGGTGTAAAGGGGAACTTGTAATTTAAGGCAAAGATCTTTAACAAACATTGAATCTTTTAAAGATTCTTCACCCCTTATACCGTGTTCTACGTTTATAGCACAGACCTTAAAGTTTTTAACGGTAGAAAGTTCTAAAAGATTGTATAGCAAAAACACGGAATCTTCTCCGCCAGACAGTGCAACTGCAACAATATCGCCATATTTAATTTTAGAAAGGTCAATGTTCATATAATAACTATACCAAACAAAAAGCAAAAAAACAAGTTTTCGATAAATAAACTTAAAATTTTTAAGGCAAAAATTGTTGACAAAGTTTTTTAAGTAGTATATTATAATGTAGCACCTTTCAAAAAGGTCCATATCGCGGGGTAGAGCAGCCTGGTAGCTCGTCGGGCTCATAACCCGGAGGCCGTGAGGTTCAAATCCCACCCCCGCAACCAATAAAATAAAGGCAATCCAAAAGGGTTGCCTTTATTTTATTGCATTAAAGAGTTTGTGTGGGATTTGAATTAGGAGCGAGCAACCTTTAGGTTGCGTGTTCGCCAAAAGGCGAAAAAATAGTCCAGTGGACTATTTTGCGGGAGGCTCGAGAGAAGCAAATCCCACCCCCGCAACCACTAAGAACGTAAACCGAACCTTGTGTTCAGTTTACGTTCTTTGTTTTTGTCGAGAATAATTGGAGTGGGATTTGAGGCAGCGTTAAAAAATGGTAGACACCTACCATTTTAGCGGTGACCGAAGATTTTTGCAAAGCACAAGCTGGAGAGTTCCGTAAATTGCTTTGCAAAAGTCAAGAAGAAACGCCCACCCCCGCAACCACTCGTAACCTAATCCGAAACTCAAACTCGGGTTAGGTTATTTTTCTATCAAAGTCCTTGTTTAAGGGCTTTTTCTTTTTACCTAAAAGCCGAGCCGACTTGTATCTTTGGCAAACACGTCCTAGTGCCAAATTGTGAGTTTTTAAGATAAACAGGCTTTTTGATATATTGATTTTATATTGTTCCGAAAAGATTATAAAAATATTCCGATTGACTATTGACATTGTTCCGTAAAAAGATTATAATGTTCCGTATAAGGAGTTTTATTATGGCAATGAATGTAAAACAGGCGTCTGAAAAGTGGAATATTTCTGATAGGCGTGTTAGAACATTGTGTGTTAATGGTCAAATTGATGGGGCGTATCGTATCGGCAAGATTTGGTATATCCCTGACGGAGCAGAGAAACCAAAAGACGGGAGAATTAAGTCTA
>JAGBSS010000246.1 GCA_017631725.1 Clostridia bacterium
TATTTCTGATAAAGATTTACTTAAAAAAGTTTCCTTTAGACTTAATTAAAACTAAATAAACGACATTTTACCGCAAGATTATGGTTTTTGTTTCCAAAATCTTGCGGTATTTTTTTTATAATTATTTTTAGGGGGAATAACTGTGGCAAGAAAGATTGTAATAACGTCTGGTAAAGGCGGAGTTGGAAAAACAACTCTAACAGCTAATTTAGGGTATGCCTTAGCTGATAAAAATTTTAGAGTTGTTTTACTTGATATAGATTTTGGGTTAAACAATTTAGACGTGGTAATGGGCTTAGAAAACAGAGTGGTTTATGATATTTCAGACGTTTTAGATGGAAGATGCAGGTTAAAGCAAGCACTTGTTCAAGATAAAACAAGAAAAAACTTATTTATTTTGCCATCAGACAAATTAAATTCTTCTACCTATATTACAGGACAAAACTTAAAAATTATTATAGAATCACTTTCGCCTGTGTTTGACTATATAATTTTAGATTGTCCTGCAGGCATAGACGTAGGGTTTCATAGGGCAATTTCCTGTGTAGAAGAGGCTATAGTTGTCACCACGCCATCTATTGCAAGCCTTAGAGATGCAGATAAAGTTATTTCCATTTTAAAAAGTTATAAGTTAGATAACCTTTCGCTTGTTGTAAACAGGGCAAGGGGAGATTTAATGCTAAATAATAAAATGATGAGCCCTGAAAATATCTCTTATATATTAAAAACAGAATTGCTTGGTGTTTTGCCAGAAGAAGATACGGTTTTTTTATCAAGTGGAAGCATTTTGCCTAAAAAAAGTGATTCTTTTAAGGCTTATACACTTATTGCCGACGCAATATCAGGAAAAAAGAAGAAAATTTTTGATGTAAAAAGTAAATATAGTGGTTTTTTTGGCAGTATAAAAAGGAGCATAAAAAGAAGTGTATGAGAAAGCAAAATAAAGAACTTAAAAGAATTATTTCTTTAATCGAAAACGAAAGGCTATGTGTGAAAAACAATTTCGAAGAACTTTTGCTAAAAGACCTAAAAAGAGTGATAAAAGATTACTTTGAACTTGCTTCTGACGTTAATTTAGAAATTGCTAAAATAAATGGCAATTATTCAATAAAAATAAATTTTAATGCTAGTAATTTAATATCTTTTTCTACTTTGCCAGAATTTGTGGAATAATTAAAATTTTATTGATTTTTAACATTTATCGTGCTAAAATAAGTGTATGAAAAAGAAAATTATTTTACTTATTACTGCGTTATTAATAATTTTTTCATTGTTTAGCGGGTGTAATTCGCTAAATCCTTTAACAGCGCCAAAAATTAGTTTAAATACCGAAACAGAAGTTGTTAATTGGGCAGAAATTGATGGCGCTTCTTTTTATGAAATAAAGGTAAATGACACCATTTACGAAATTGCATCAAATAATTTCACTTTTTCCGCTTTTAGTGAGGGCGATTATGCTTTTTGCGTTAGGGCGTGTAGTTTATCAAAAAAATCAGAATATTCTAATATTTTAATTTATTCTAAAACTTCTAAACAGGTAATAGAACAGTTAAACGTTCCAAGTCCAACGTATAATAAAGAAACAAAAAAAATAACTTGGGATTCTGTTTCGGGTGCTAATGGCTATTTTGTTAAAATTAATTCGCACACCTTTACCGTGTATAACACCGAATATTCCCTTGAATCTTTTGAATCGGGTTTTTATGCTTACTCCGTATGCGCTTTCAACAATGAAACACAATCAGATTATTCTTTTTTAGGCGTTGCAGAAGTTGGAAGTGATATTAAGGAAACTCAAACCGATTACGTTAAACTTATAAACGACGTGGCTACCACTGCAATGAAATTTAACGTTTATATTGAGTTTTCGTATAGAAGTAGTTATTTTTCTAACGCAAGTGTTTCTACCGGTAGTGGTGTTATTATAAAAAAGATGCACTCAGAAACGGAAAACACCTATCTTGTAGTTACAAATAATCACGTTGTAGCACAAAAAGAAGGGTATAAGTATTTTGAATATAAAATTTACGATTGTTATTCCAATCCGTTATCGGCTACCTTGCTTTTTGCAGATTCATCTAAAGACTTGGCTTTGCTACAGGTTGTTGATACGTCAGACTTGTGGAAAAACGTTAACGTTGCTAAAATTTCAAGCCAAGATATTGAAAGTAAGGATGAAATAGTTAGCTTATCTCAACCTTTATCGCAAAAAAACACCTTTACAATTGGTGAAGTTATAGAGTATACTCAAGCCCCAAGCACTGATTCTGGCACACTTGAATTTCAAGTAATTAAACATAGTGCATACATTAACAAGGGTTCTTCTGGTAGTGCACTAATTAACACTAACTTAGAACTTGTTGGTATAAATTATGCAGGAAGCACTTATGTTCAAACGGGGGAATTTATAAACGCTTATGCAATTCCCGTTAGCCAATTATTAATCTTTTTACAAGAAAACGAGGTAGTTTTATAGTGGAAGAATTTATCTCGGTTAAAAATGAATGTGTGACAACCACAATAATAGAACATTCTAAATTTATTTGCTATTTAAAAAATGTAGAAAATGAA
>JAGBSS010000247.1 GCA_017631725.1 Clostridia bacterium
AAAAAAAGCAACAATTTTTTCACTTGTTTGTTAATTTTGTAGTAAATATATTATAGATATTTTAAAAAGTTAAGTTTTTTTGTTAAACTCTTGCAAAATAATTATAATTGTTGTAGAATATATATGTATAAAAAGCGAGGTTGTCATGTCGGCTAAAACAAAAAACATATACGGCAAAATTTCCATAACCAATAAAACTATTGCAAAGTTCGTTTCGGCTGTTGCAATGGATTGCTATGGGATTGTAGAGTTTGCATCTAAAGATTTAATCTCTGCCGTTATAGAGTACTTTAAATTCGGCTCCAAGTGCAAAGGCGTAAAAGTCAAAACCACAGGGGACCGTATTTTTATTGATGTTTCTTTAGTTGTTAGATACGGCTTGTCTATTAAAGCTGTGTTAGAATCTTTAAAAGAAGCAATTAAGTACAGGGTGGAAAGGTTTACCGGTATGATAGTTGACACAATTAACATAAAAGTTATGGGTGTTAAAGCTTAATTTAAATTAAAAATTACCGTAATGGAGTTAATATGCAAAAAACGATAAATGGGGCAATGCTTAGGTCAATGATTGTGACTTCTGCAAAGCTTTTAGAAATAAATAGAACCAGGGTAGACGCACTTAACGTATTCCCAGTGCCAGACGGAGATACGGGTACAAATATGTCTTTAACAATGCAATCTGCAGTTAAAGAAGTTTTATATTGTAGCAGCAGTACAATTGAAAATGTTGCAGAATCAATTTCAAAAGGTGCTCTTCGTGGGGCTCGTGGAAACTCTGGTGTTATTTTATCCCAAATTTTAAAAGGTATTTGTTCTGTATTTAAAAATACAGATTCTATAGATGTAAAGCTCTTCTCAAAAGGTCTTATGCAAGGTGCATCTGTTGCATATGGCGCAGTATCTAAACCAAAAGAAGGCACAATTTTAACCGTTGTTAGAATGGTTGCAGAACACGCTCAAGCAATAAGGGGCAAATATAGCGACTTTGAATCTTTCTTCTCGGAGATTATTAAAAAAGCGCAAGAAGCAGTAGATTTAACCCCATCTTTATTGCCTGTTCTTAAAAAAGCAGGTGTTGTTGATGCCGGCGGTGTTGGTTTATTAAGAATTTTAGAAGGTATGCATAAAGCATTACTTGGCGAAATTGTTTCTGCTGATATCCCAATGGAAGACGCTAAAGAAGAATCTATTATGGAAGGTGCAGATATTTTAAGCCTTGCTAACATAGAATTTGCTTATTGTACAGAATTCTTTATTATAAACCTTAAAAAGAAAACAACTTTAGCAGACATTGGTAAGTTAAAAGAATATTTAATGTCTATTGGTGATAGTGTTATCGTTATTGGCGATTTAGAACTTGTAAAAGTTCACGTTCACACTAATAACCCAGGCAAAGCATTAACTAAAGCGTTAGAACTTGGTGAATTAGATAAACTTAAAATTGAAAATATGTTAGAGCAAAATCGTGCTTTAATAAAGAAATATGAAGCGGAAAAGAAAGAAATGGGCATGGTTGCCGTTTCTGCAGGCGAAGGAATAAGCAATATTTTCAAGGAAATTCTTGTAGATATGGTTATAGAAGGTGGCCAATCTATGAATCCTTCTGCATCTGATATCGCAAATGCCGTTCAACGCATCAATGCAGACACCGTTTTCGTTTTCCCAAACAATAAAAACATAATTTTAGCGGCAGAACAAGCAAAATCTTTAGTTGAAAACAGAAAAATTCACGTAATACCAACAAAAAGTATTCCACAAGGCTTTTCTGCAGCATTAGCATTTAACCCAGAACTTTCCGTAGAAGAAAACAAGGCAAACA
>JAGBSS010000248.1 GCA_017631725.1 Clostridia bacterium
CTAAAACCATCTTTTGATAATAGTTTATAGTAATTACGCCCGAATTTAGGTCTAAACTGGACAAAATCGCCCATATCAGATAAAACAAAAGTTTCTAGAATAAACGCTGTTTCATCAGAATCGTCTTGCCTATGGTCATCACTGTCAGTTCCAAACACAAAATAATCGTTGTTTTCCACAGCTTTTGGCATTTTTAATTTAATATTTAAGTCGCCTAACCCAACAGAACAACTCATATCCCCTTTATTTCCTGCCGTAAACGATAAAACTAAAATATCTCTATAATAGTTTGAACCTAAAAAGATACAATTTTCGTTTTCAATTAAATGTGTAAATTTGCGGTTTTCATCTTTAATAGCAACGGCAAATCTATCACCTTCTCTGACGTATTTTCTTACAGAAATTTGGCTACAATCCTCAAATTGCGGATATGAAACTAACGAAAGTTCGGATAAATATAATCCACCGTTCGATTTTACAGTAATTTTATTTACACCCTTTTTTAGAACGCCGTCAGGCATTTTAATATACAAGGCAGGCCAACCTAAACAAACTTGTTCAAAAAAGGTCTCTCCGTTATCATAAACCACCTTGCCGTTAACTGCTACCGTAAGCGGGCAAACGTATTTTCTCCACTCGGATAAACACGCAATAACCTTTAAATAAAATCTTCTATCTGCGTTATTTAATGTTATTTGACCACAAACTTCTTTGCTATCGCTTAGGTCAACGCACTCACGTTCTACAACGTACCCGTAAGCTGGTCTTGTGACAAAACTATGCAGACTAGTATCTGATTTATATTTGAAAAATTTTTCTTTGTCAATAAGCAATTCAATCTTTTGATGCTGTGCCGATTCACTCAAACTATACATGTTTTTTCCTCTCTCTGATTATTAATTTTTATCTGTTGAAATATTTTCAAAAACTTTTTTTAACGTTGGATAAAGCGTTTTATAAATTTGATACTTCTGCTCATATTTTTTTACAAGTTCTTGATTGGGTTTTGTGGTGGAAGTTATTTTAACAAGCTTTTCAGTTGCCTGTTGCACGCTTTCATATTCGCCAACGCCAACCATTGCTAAAATTGCCGCACCATACGCAGGGCCTTGCTCCGTTTCAAGCGAACAAATTTCTGCATTAATTACATTTGCAATAATTTCCTTCCAAATAATGCTTTTTGCTCCGCCACCACATATAGTTGCCTTGCTTATAGCTACGCCGTTTTCTTTTGCTATTTCAACACAGTCTTTAAGAGCAAAAGCAACACCTTCTAACACAGCCAGACTCATTTCTTCCTTGCTTGTATTTTGGCGCATACCAATAAACGCCCCTCTTGCATTTACGTCGTTGTGCGGGCTTCTTTCCCCCATCAAATATGGTAAAAAATATACGTTATTTTCCCCCATTTTTTCTTGAATCCCGTCCACTGCCAAATCATAATCGGTATTAAGAACGTCTTCTATCCACCACTTGTTAGCACTTGCGGCAGAAAGTATGGACCCCATAAGATGCCATTTACCCGTTGCGTGTGGAAAAGCGTGCAAGGAATTTTTATCATCTACCGAAAAATTATCCCCTGAAATAAAAACCGTTCCGCTAGTACCTAAAGAAATATTACAATCGCCATTACTTACTGTTCCCGTACCGATAGCGGCTGCGGCATTATCCCCGGCCCCAGCAACTGCAAAAGCATTGGGAAGCCCAAATTCATTTTTTATTTTTCCTGTCACTTCATAGCTTTCATAAAGTTCTGCTAACCAAGACCTATCTACCGAGCAAATATCACACATTTCTTTTGAATAACGTTTATTTTTAACGTCTAAAAGAAGTGTTCCACCCGCATCTGAATAGTCGGTAGAAAATTTCCCCGTCATCATATACGCAAGATAGTCCTTAGGCAAACATATTTTTGCTATTTTATTAAAATTTTCAGGCTCGTTTTCTTTAACCCACAATATTTTAGGTGCGGTAAAACCAGCAAAGGCAATATTCGCCGTCAGATTTGATAATTTTTCCTTTCCAATCTCTCTATTTAAATAGTCGGTTTGTTTTTGCGTTCTACCGTCGTTCCATAAAATTGCAGGGCGAATAACTCTGTCTTGATTATCCATCAAAACAAGCCCATGCATTTGTCCGCCGAACGAAACACCTTTTACGTCCAACCTATCGTTTTTACCGTTTTTAAACAGCCTATTTATACCCGTTTTAACAGCATTTACCCAATCTAGTGGATTTTGTTCGCTCCACCCGTCTTTTAAGCAATATACGGGATACTCTTCGGTTGTTTGTGCTAAAATCTTTCCGCAAGAATCTACAAGTAATATCTTAACGCCACTAGTTCCTAAATCTATCCCTAAATAAGTATTCATGATTTTTTACCGTATATTACGCTATTTACAACCGATTGCAAATACTCTTGTCTTCCGCTACCCGGTAATTCAGAGGCCCCTAAATTTTCAGCATAGGCAAAAAGTTCTTCTAAATTAGTAGAGTTTGACAATATTTTTTTACCTATTTCCTTACTATTAAAAGTGGAATATCTTTCAGCCACAAACTTTCCAATACGGCCATCTTCAATAAGTGCGGCTGCGTTTATAAGCCCCAATGCAAAAGTATCCATTCCTAGAATGAATCCATAAAACATATCTTCGTAAGTGTATGATGCACGTCTATTTTTTGCATCAAAATTAAAGCCACCCGTTAAACCACCAGCTTTAAGAACTTCATACATACACATTGTAGATGTATATACGTCAAAAGGAAACTCATCGGTATCCCAACCAAGAAAGTTATCTCCTTGGTTTGCGTCTATTGAACCAAGCATACCGTTTATCGCAGAAATTCTTACATCGTGCTCAAAGGTATGTCCTGCAAGCGTTGCGTGATTTGCTTCAATATTCAACTTAAAGTCTTTATCTAATCCATATTGTCGCAAAAAGCCTATTGCTGTTGCTGCATCAAAATCGTATTGATGTTTCATTGGCTCTTTCGGTTTCGGCTCTATATAAAAATCGCCCTTAAACCCTATTTTTCTACCATATGAAACCGCCATTTTCATAAGCCTTGCAATATTATCCTGTTCGAATTTAACGTCGGTATTTAAAAGAGTTTCATAACCTTCTCTACCGCCCCAGAAAACGTAGCCTTTACCACCAAGCTTAACGGTTAAATCAAGAGCCTTTTTTACCTGTGCTGCGGCAAAAGCAAAAACGTCTGCACTGTTAGTGGACCCAGCACCGTTGCAAAAACGTGGATTTGAAAACATGTTTGCAGTTCCCCATAAGCATTTAATACCCGTTTCTTTCATCTTTACAAGCATATAATCAGTAATTTCGTCTAAACGCTTATTCGTTTCTTTAATGTCCTCTGCTTCTGGAACAATATCTACGTCATGCCAGCAAAAGTATTCAATCCCTAA
>JAGBSS010000249.1 GCA_017631725.1 Clostridia bacterium
AAAACAGAGTGTGGTGCAGTAGAAACCGTTTATATGGCAAGAGGTATTCACCCCTATAGAGAAAACAAAGATAACGTTTTTGGATGGGTGGTATCACTTTCACAACAAGTTCAAAGGGACGTTGCTCAAAAAAAGGTTTTACATTATTTAAGCCCCTTTTATATAGAAGATATTATAATGCAAAGTGGTAAGAAACTTTCTCCAGAATCGGGAATTATCGACCAAATTAAGGTTAAAAACTCGTTTGGGGGAATTTCCACCATTGGATTTAAGTCTTGCGACCAAGGAAGAGAAAAGTTTCAAGGAAGTTCATTAGATTTTGTATGGTTTGATGAAGAACCGCCAAAAGATATCTATCAAGAGTGCCGTATGCGTGTTTTAGATAAAAAAGGGGATATTTTTGGAACTATGACCCCCTTAAAAGGGCTTACTTTTATTTACGATGAAATTTATCTAAACGTAAATAATTCGCCAGAAGTTTGGTACGAATTTATGGAATGGGCGGATAACCCTTATTTAGACCCAGAAGAAGTAGACCTTTTTACTAAAACTTTGTCCAGCGACCAGTTAGAATCAAGGAGATATGGTAAGTTCCGTGAAAGCGTTGGGTTAGTTTATCCAGAATTTGATGAAAATTACCACGTTATAGACCCATTTCCAATTCCAAGAGAGTGGCAAGACAATATTTCCATTGACCCTGGGCTAAACAACCCTTTATCTTGCCATTGGTATGCAACCGATTACGATGGAAACGTTTACGTTATTGCAGAGCATTTTTTAGAAAAGCATAGCGTAGAATATCACTCTAATTGTATAAAAAGTATTTGTGATAAGTTAGATTGGAAAAGAGATGAAAAGGGTAAGATTAGTGCCTTAATCGATAGTGCCGCTAATCAAAAAACACTTGCAAGCAATAAAAGTGTGACCGAACTTTTTTACGATTACGGCATTAACGTTAATCCAAAAGTAAACAAAGACCTTTTTTCCGGTATAGAAAGGGTAAAAAGTTATTTAAATAAAGGTGGGGCTTTTCCAGAAATTTACATTTTTAAAAATTGCGTAAATTTAATTAGAGAGTTAAAAAGTTATTGGTGGGGAGATGGTGATACCCCTAAAAAAACAGATGACCACGCACTTGATGAGTTAAGATATTATCTTATGACAAAGCCAACGCCCGCAACGTTTAAAAAGGTTAAGTCTATTATAGAAATAGATAAAGAAAAAAGAATAAGAAGCCTAAAAAGAAATAGATTTTAATTGAATAAAAAACATTATACACCTTGACAAAAAGTTCTTTTAATTTTATAATTATTTTATAATTGTTTAGGAGATATAAAATGAAAGAATATTTTCTCGCTATTGACATAGGCGCTTCGAGTGGTAGGCACATTATCGGAAGTTATAATAACGGCGAAGTAGAGTTAGAAGAAGTTTATCGTTTTAAAAATGGTGTAGACCAAGTTGGCGATAGGCTTTTATGGGACGTAAACAGGCTTTTTAACGAAATAAAAGCAGGTATTAAAATTGCTTTTGCAAAAAATAGCAACATTAAAAGTCTTGCAATAGATACTTGGGGTGTAGATTACGTTTTACTAAACGGCGACACGGAAATTTTACCTTGCTATGCTTATAGAGATGAACGTGGTGCTTTGGCGGCGGAAAAAGTTCACAAAATTATAGATTTTAGCGAACTTTATGCAAGAACGGGTATTGCATACGAATCTTTTAATAGCATTTATCAATTATACGATGATAGCATTAACGGAAGGCTTGACAACGCAACCGACTTTTTAATGCTTCCTGAATATTTTTCTTATAAACTTACAGGAATTAAGAAAAAAGAGTGGACAGATGCAACAACCACCGGCTTAATTTCCGTTAAAACGGGCGATTTTGATATGGAAATCGTGGAAAAATTAGGCTTAAACAAAGAAATTTTTAAAACTCCTTTAACTCCACCTGCAGTTGTTGGCAATTTAAAGCCAGAACTTGTTAGTGAACTTGGTGGCGACTGTAAGGTTGTTTTATGCGCTTCTCACGATACGGCAAGTGCCGTTTATGGTATTCCTATGGAAGGCAATTCCCCTTATATTTCAAGTGGAACTTGGTCGCTTTTAGGTATTAAAACTGAAAAGGCTATTGTAGATTGTGGCGAAAATCTTTCTAACGAAGGTGGCGTTTCTTATTATAGACATCAAAAAAATATTATGGGTATGTGGCTTGTAAATAGGCTTAAAGATGAAGTTTGCCCAGATACAGACTTTGTTTCTATTGCTTCTATGGCAGAACAAAGTGGCTATAACGTTATATTCGACGTAAACGATAAAACGCTTTTCGCACCTAAAGATATGAAAAAGGCAATTTTAGACCTTTTAGAAAAAACAGCTAAAGAAATGCCAAAAACGGATGCTGATATTTTTAGTTCTATTTATCATAGTTTGGCATACGGTTATGCAAAAACTTATCGTGAAATAGAAAACAACACTAAAAAGACTTATGAAAACTTATATATTGTTGGCGGTGGTGCTAAAAATAAACTTTTAACAAAATTAACCGAACAATATTTAGGCAAAAAAGTCATTGCTCTCCCTATAGAAGCAACGGCAATTGGAAACATTAAAATTCAATATGAAAGGTGGCAAAAAAATGGCTAATTATTTAGATGCAAAAGAACAATACTTAAGTTTGGGTGTAGACACTGAAAAGGCAATGTCTATTTTAGAAAATATTCCCGTTTCTATTCATTGTTGGCAAGGAGATGACGTTAACGGCTTTGACAATTTAGATGGGCTTTCCGGTGGTATTCAGACCACGGGTAATTACATAGGTAGAGCAAGAAATCCAAAAGAACTTATGCAAGATATGGAAAAGGCTTTATCTTTAGTCCCTGGCAAAAAGAAAATTAACGTTCACGCTTGCTATGCTATTTTTGAAGATGGAGAGTGGGTTGATAGAGATAAGTTAGAACCAAAGCACTTTAAGGCTTGGGTAGATTTTGCTAAAAAATACGGTGCTGGGTTAGACTTTAACCCAACCTTTTTCTCTCATCCAATGGCAAAAAGTGGTTTAACACTTTCTTCTCCAGATGAAAATGTTAGAAAGTTTTGGATAGAACACGGTAAGGCTTGTGTTAAAATTTCCGAATATTTTGCAAGAGAAACGGGTATTCCTTGCGTTATGAATATTTGGACGGGCGACGGTCTTAAAGACGTGCCTGCAGACAGGCTTTCCCCAAGACAAAGATATGCAGACTCTATTGACCAAATTTTAGCAGATTGCGATAAAACTTTGTGTAAACCTTGTGTAGAAAGTAAGGTTTTTGGCATTGGTGTTGAAAGTTATACGGTGGGAAGTGGCGAATGGTCTTTAACGTATGCTGCAACAAGAAATTGCTTACCGCTTATGGATAACGGACATTATCATCCAACCGAAATGGTATCTGATAAGATATCTTCTTTACTTTGTTTTTTCCCAGAAATTGCATTACACGTTACTCGCCCTGTTCGTTGGGATAGCGACCACGTTGTTATTTTTGATGATGAAACCAAAGAAATTGCAAAGGAAATTGTAAGAAACAATGCTCTAGACAGGGTTTACATTGCGTTAGACTATTTCGATGCAAGTATAAATCGTATTGCTGCGTGGGCAACGGGTGCAAGAAATATGCAAAAGGCACTTTTAAATGCACTTTTAACTCCAAACGAAGTTTTAAAAGACTTGCAAGAAAAAGGCGAGTATACTAAACTTTTGGTTATGCAAGAAGAATTTAAAACTCTTCCGTTTGGTGCTGTTTGGGAAGAATATTTAAAACGTCAAAAAGTTTTAGGTATTAACTGGATAGAAGAAGTAGAAAAATACGAAAAAGAAGTTTTAGTAAACAGAGTTTAATTATATTTTAAAATTAAATCCCCTTC
>JAGBSS010000250.1 GCA_017631725.1 Clostridia bacterium
ATTTTTATCACAATGTTTTAGATAATCTACGTTTAAATATTCTTTTACAAAAAGTTCGCCACGTTCATCAATAACAAGGGTTTGAAATCCTAATCTATCAATTTTTGAAATTAAATCTTTCAAAATTGTTGTTTTTCCAAGCCCTGCAGGAGAAATAATTAAAGTATTTTCTAATTTTCCATTATTTATTATAAAAGGAAAAATTTTATTACTTGCCCCTTTAACGTAATGCGGAATTCTAATGTTTATAGAAGAAAAATTTTTAATTGTAATAATATTTCCTTCTTCAAACACGCAATCGCCTGCAAGACCAATTCTAATGCCCTGTTTTGTTGTTAAAAATCCTTTTTTTATCTGTTCGTTATAAGCATAAATAGAGTGTTCTGTTGCTAATGCAATAATATCATTTAATTCTTGTCCGCTAATAACAACGCTTGAATTTAAAAAAAGGAGTTTTTTGTATTTGCCACAATAATTTAAAATTATAGGTTGATTTTTTCTTATTCTAATTTCAAATATTTTTTCTAAATTATAGTTTTTTAAAGCCATTATAATTTTATTTGGTAAAAAATTTAATTTCTCTATCTCCTGCATCAATATAAAATATGTTTTAAAATAATTTAATATAACCATAAATAAAAAAAGTGTAGCAAAAAGCTACACTTAAAATTAAAAAAAAGGCGTGGATTTAACCACACCTTTAAAATTAGTTGTTAATCATTTCCGCAATAGAAACGCCACCGTTATCATCTTTCCATTCGTGAAGTTCTGGTTCTTCAACGGTTTCTTCTTTCTTTGCACGTTTTTTGCCTTTTTTATCAGCAACTTCTTCTTCAACTTTTACTTCTTCTTCAGGGAGAAGAGCTTTAATTGAAAGAGACATTTTTTCTTTTTCTGTGTTGATATCTATAATTTTAACTTCTACTTCTTGACCAATTTCTAAAGCAGTTGCTGGGTTTTCAAGGTATTTATTAGAAATTTCAGAAACGTGAATTAAACCATCGATTCCTTTTTCAATTTCAACAAAAGCACCAAAGTTTAAAATTCTAACAACTTTGCCTTTGATTACGTCGCCTACGTTATATTTTTCAGCAACTAAATCCCATGGTTTTGGTTGAAGTTGTTTATAACCAACAGATACTCTCTTTGCTTCTGCATCAAGTTTTAATACTTTAAATTCGTATTGTTTACCAATTTCTAAAACATCTGCACAGTTTTTGCAGCCTGTCCAAGATAAATCGGAAATATGAGCTAAACAGTCAAAACCATTAACGTCGATAAAAGCACCGAAAGCAGCAAATCTAACAGGAGTACCTAAAACGATATCACCTTCTTGAACGTTTGCAAAGAATTCTTCTTCTTTAGCTAAACGAGCAGCATCTCTTTCTGCTTTTTCAGCTTCTAAAATAACTTTGTGTGAACCAACGATTTGACGACGTCTGGTTTCTACCTTTTCTGCTTTTAAGGTAAGTTTTTTACCAACATATTTTTCAAGGTCTTTAACAAAACCTAAACGAATTTGAGAAGATGGAACGAAAACGGTGTAAGAACCAAATTTACCTGTTAAACCACCTTTGTTTGTTTCGGTTATATCTGCTTCAAAGAGTTTGCCGTTTTTAATTAATTCGATTTCAGCTTCTTCTGCAAGAATTTTTACCATTGCTTTTTCAGAGAATCTAAGTGGGTTTTTACCAATAACCATAACCCTTATAGATTGACCTTCTTTTTCTTTATATTCGTCTTTATTGTATTCGTTTAATAAATCTTCTTTTGCAAGTTCAAAATCTTTCTTTGCATTTTTAATAGAAATAGTTAAACCCTTTTCGCCTGCTGATGAAATTTTAGCAGTCACAACTTGGCCAATTCTGTAGTCGGTTGGAGGAGCAATTTTGTTAAATGCAGCTTCAAATTCAGAAATAGGCTTTTTTGCGGGAGCAGTGGCTTTAACTTCTGCTTCTACGGTTTCAGTAGCAACTTCTGCTACGGCTGGTGCAGATTCTTCTGCAGCGATTTCAGTTATTACGTCTTTCGTAATTTCTTCCATGTTTTGGATAACCTCTTGGAATTGTTCTATCGGTGTTGACGCCCCTAAAACAACCCCTACCTTATTAAAATTTTTTATTTTTTCGTAATTAAATTGCGACGGCGAATTTAGCATAAAAACATTTTTGCAGTTTGCAAGACAAATGTTAAATAACTCTTTTGTGTTGCTACTAAATTTTCCACCTAAACATAAAACGGCATCGCACTTTTTTGCTAAAATTTCCGTTTCTTTTTGTCGCCTTGTTGTAGTATAACAAATTGTTTTGAAAATATCAACTATTTTTGACTTATCATAAACAAAATTTTTAATAATTTCATCAAATTTTTTTTCTTTAAAGGTAGTTTGAACAACAATACAAATTTTATTATCGTTTATAGCCGACAATTCATCAGCATTTTCAACAATAAGTGCCGTATTATCACACCACCCGTTTGTCGCTATAACTTCAGGGTGATTCTTGTTGCCTATAATAACAATTTTATAGCCTAATTTATAACGTTCTTTTACAATTTCTTGAATTTTTTTAACAAAAGGACAAGTGCAATCGTAAACCTTGCAATTAAGGTCTTTTAAAGATTGATATGTTGTTGGTGGTTCTCCGTGCGTTCTTATTAAAACAGATTTAACGTTGGCTTTGTCTATTTCATCAATACTATTTACAATATTTAAACCGCTATTTTTAAGTTTTTCCACAACACACTCGTTATGAATAATTTCGCCTAAAATATAATTGCCTTCTCCTTTTAAACTTAAAGCAGTATCTATTGCATTTTTAACACCGGAACAAAAACCACTATTTTGCGTTCTAATTACTTTCATTTTTTCTTTGTTTCAAGCAACTCTACAAGTTTTTGTTGCTGCTCTTTCATTTTATCGACAATAATTTGGTCAATTTCTTTAATTGTTTCTTCATTTAGTTCTTTAGAATAAAATTCTTCCAAAGAAAAAGGTTCTCCAACAATAAAGTGTGATCTAATAAATGGCTTTGCCTTTTTATTAATCATGACAGGAATAATTGGGCATTTTGCTTTAACTGCAAAAACTCCTGCACCCGATTTTATTGGTTGAAGTTCGGTTGTACCTGTTTTGTTCCTTGTTCCTTCTGGAAATATAACAAGTTTATGCCCCTTTTTTATTAGTTTTAATGCAGAAAACATTGTTTTAATAGAAGGATTATCCCTATCTATCGCTAAAGCACCGAAAGAACTTAAGATTTTCCAAAAAAGTTTATGTTTGGTAAGTTCACTTTTTGCTAAAAAATAGGTTTTTTTAGGAGTGAGTTTTAGCATATAACCACAATCTGCAATGCTAAAATGATTACAAACTACAACCGCCCCACCATCTATTACGTTTTCTAAACAATGACCTTTAGAAGGAAACAGAAATTTAAATATTGCAAAAATAATTTTTTGAAAAAAATTCATATTAACCTACTATAGATAAAACTTTATTTATAACTTCTTCTATCGTCATATCAGACGTGTCAATTTCTATTGCATCATCTGCCTTTTTAAGTGGTGCAAAATCACGATTTTTATCGTTAAAATCCCTTTGTTCAATTTCATTCATAAGTTCTTGATAGTTTATATCGTGACCTTTTTCTGTTAATTCTTTATATCTTCTGTCCGTTCTAACTTTAACACTTGCAGTTATGTAAAATTTAAAATCTGCATTAGGTAAAACGTAAGAGCCAATATCTCTGCCATCAAGAACACAAGACATTTCAGAAGCAATTTTTCTTTGCATGTCAACCATTTTAAGTCTTACAGGTTTCAAGCTTGAAACGTTAGATGCTGCCATTGATACGTGTGGCAAACGAATTTCTTCAGAAACGTCTTTATCATCTAAAAATGTTCTTTGTGCCCCATCAACGTATTTTATCTTTAAATTAATATCATCTATAAAGGTTTTTACACCTTCTGCATCAAAAGTGTCAATTCCAAGTGAA
>JAGBSS010000251.1 GCA_017631725.1 Clostridia bacterium
GTATAGTGATACCAAATAGTGTATTAAGTATAGGTGATCGTGCGTTCGCTAGTTGCTGGTCATTAACAAGTATAGAAATACCAAACAGCGTAACAAGTATAGGTGATGATGCGTTCGAGAATTGCACGGCATTAACAAGCGTAAATTATACGGGCACAATAGACCAATGGGTGCAAATAGAGTTTGGTGGTTCTGATTCAAACCCATTGAATTATGCTGAAAACCTATATATAAATAATGAGTTGGTAACACAAGCAAATATAACTACTGCAACTAAAATTAATAATTGTGCGTTCTCTGGTTGCTATTCATTAACAAGTGTAGTGATAGGCGATAGTGTAACAAGTATAGGTAATTATGCGTTCTCTAATTGCAGTTCATTAACAAGTATAGAAATACCAAACAGCGTAACAAGTATAGGTGATCGTGCGTTCATTGGTTGCACAGGTTTAACAAATGTAACTATAGGCAATAGCGTAAAAAGCATAGGTTCTGATGCGTTCTATTATTGCTATTCATTAACAAGCATAGAAATACCAAATAGCGTAACAAGTATAGGCTCTTCTGCGTTCTATAATTGCGAATCATTAACAAGTGTAGTAATAGGCGATAGCGTAACAAGTATAGGCTTTTCCGCGTTCTATAATTGTAGCTCATTAACAAGTGTAACAATAGGCGATAGTGTAACAAGCATAGGTTATTGGGCGTTCTATAATTGCAGTAAATTAACAAGCATAGTAATACCAAATAGTGTAACAAGTATAGAGGGAGATGCGTTCTATAATTGCAACAAGTTAATAATTTATTGCAAGACAGAAAGCAAGCCAAATGGGTGGAGTGATAATTGGAATGCTAACCGTCCTGTGCAATGGGGATATAAAGGTTAAAACCTAAAAGCGTGGTTTTGCCACGCTTTTATTATGCCTTTTTATATTAAAAGTTTTTTTACATTATATATAAAGAAAAGAACTTGGAATTTCCAAGTTCTTTTTGTTTAAATTTTATTCCCATTCTATTGTGCCGACAGGCTTTGGTGTTAAGTCTAATAAAACCCTGTTAATGCCTTCTACTTCGGCAGTTATTCTTGCAGTAATTTTATGTAAAACTGCGTATGGAATTTCTTCTATAGTAGCGGTCATAGCATCTACGGTGTTTACCGCTCTTATAATTGCAGGCCAACCTTCATAACGTTTGTCGTTTTTAACACCAACACTCTTAAAGTCTGGAACGGCGATAAAATATTGCCATACTTTACCTGCTAAACCGTTAATATCAAATTCTTCTCTTAAAATTGCATCTGCTTCGCGCAATGCGTGTAATCTATCACGGGTAATTGCACCTAAACACCTTACGCCAAGACCTGGGCCTGGGAATGGTTGACGGTCTACCATATTTGCAGGTAAGCCTAATGCTTTACCAACCACCCTAACCTCATCTTTAAATAAAAGAGCAAGTGGTTCAACTAAACTAAATTGCATATCTTCTGGAAGTCCCCCAACGTTGTGGTGAGCTTTAACACCATCACTTTCTAAAATGTCAGGGTAAATTGTACCTTGTGCTAAAAAGGAAATTCCTTTTAATTTAGATGCTTCTTCATCGAAAACCTTAATAAATTCTGCACCGATAATTTTTCTTTTTTGTTCTGGAGCGGAAACGCCTTGTAAAAGATCTAAAAACCTGTCCGTTGCATCAACGTAAATAAGGTTAGCATCTAATTCTTTACCAAAAACTTCTATAACTTGTTCGCTTTCGCCCTTTCTCATTAACCCGTGGTTAACGTGTACGCAAACCAACTGTTTGCCAATGGCTTTAATCAAAAGCGCTGCAACAACCGAGCTGTCTACACCACCAGATAATGCTAAAAGAACTTTTTTATCTTTTACTTGTTCTCTAATTAAAGAAACTTGCTCTTCTATAAAAGCGTTGGCAAGTTGTAAGTTGTTAATGCGTTGCATATTTTCTGGGCGAACGATTTTTTCCATAACGTACTCCTTAAACGGGTTTTAATTATTATATAAAATAGGTGGGAATTTTGTCAATTAAATAAAAAGTCTGAATAATAATTTTTAGGTTTTTTTGTAAAATATTGCTTATATTTGCCTTTAATATTGACAACGCAAAGGAATAAGTGTTAAAATTAACGTATAATTATATTAGAGGTTTTGTTATGAGCCAAATTAATGTCACAGAGATTTTTGCTTCTCACGTTTTTAACGATGCCGTAATGAAAGAAAGGCTTTCTAAAGAAGTTTATGCATCTGTTAAACGTGCTATGCAAGGCGGTGCGGCGCTTTCCGTTAAAGATGCTAAAGTTGTTGCAGAAGCAATGAAAAATTGGGCTATAGAAAAGGGGGCAACCCACTTTACCCATTGGTTCCAACCAATGACAGGTATAACCGCCGAGAAACACGACGGTTTTATTGACCTTGGCGAAAATGGAACGGCAATTACCAAATTTTCCGAAAAATCTCTCGTTCGTGGCGAATCAGATGCTTCAAGTTTTCCAACAGGTGGCTTAAGGGCAACCTTCGAAGCAAGGGGCTACACCGTTTGGGACCCAACTTCTTATGCTTTTGTTAAAGATGGCAGTTTATATATTCCAACAGCATTTTGCTCTTATGGTGGAGAAGCTCTTGATAAAAAAACTCCACTTTTAAGGTCTATGGAATCGCTAAACAAAGAAGCGATGCGTATTTTAAAATTGTTTGGCGACACCACTACAAAGCGTGTTTTACCAACCGTTGGTGCAGAACAAGAATACTTTTTAATAGATAAATCCGTTTACGAAAAAAGGCGTGATTTAATATATTGTGGCAGAACGCTTTTCGGTGCACCTGCATCTAAAGGTCAAGAGTTAGACGACCACTATTGCGGGGCAATTAAACCACGTATTGCTGCGTTTATGAAAGAGTTAGATGAAGAACTTTGGAAACTTGGTGTTTATGCAAAAACCAAACATAACGAAGTTGCTCCTTCTCAACACGAACTTGCCCCAATTTTTACCACGGCAAACGTTGCGTGTGACCATAACCAATTGACAATGGAAATAATGAAAGTGGTTGCAAACCGCCACGGCTTGGTATGTTTATTACACGAAAAGCCTTTTGCCTCTGTTAGCGGTAGTGGTAAGCACGATAACTGGTCACTTTCCACAGACCTTGGCGAAAACCTTTTAGAACCGGGCAATTCAAGTGCTACAACGGCAAGATTTTTATTGTTTTTAGTAGCAATTATTTCCGCAGTAGACAATAACCAAGATTTACTCCGTTTATCCGTTGCATCTAATTCTAACGACCATCGTCTTGGTGCAAGTGAAGCGCCACCAGCAATAATTTCCGTTTATTTGGGTGAAAATTTAGAAGGTATTTTATCTGGCATAGAAAACGGCACTATAAGTGAATATTATAATAAAAAAGACCCATCTGAAATAAAACTTGGCATTTCACTTTTACCAAGTTTTGCAAACGACTCTGCAGATAGAAACAGAACTTCTCCAATTGCGTTTACAGGTAATAAGTTCGAGTTTAGAATGGTTGGCTCTTCTGAAAACATTGCTTGTCCTAACTTTATTTTAAACACTATTGTTGCAGAAGAACTTTCTAAAATTGCCGACCAATTAGAAGGGGTTAAGGACTTTAACTCTAAACTTAACTCAGTTTTACAAGAAAAAATTAGAAAGCATAAACGCATATTGTTTTCTGGAAACAACTATTCTGGTGCTTGGCAAAAAGAAGCGGCAAGGCGTGGCTTGCTTAACCTAAAGACAACTGCCGTTGCTCTTCCTAAATTTACCGATGCTAAAAATATAGCGTTGTTTAAAAAGCACAAGGTTTTAACCACAAACGAAATTAAATCTAGATTAGAAGTTTTATTAGATAATTACGTTAAGCACGTTAAAATAGAAGCAAGAACGGCTATAGATATGGCAAGAAAGCAAATTGTTCCTTCTCTTTTAGGCTATCAAACCTTTGTTATAGAAGCGTTTATGGCAAAATCAAGGGCTGGTGTTCCCGGTAAATATAAGTTAGAGGAAGATTTAATTAAAAAACTTTCTAAATTATCCGATTTATTCCACGATAAATTAGAAAAACTTGCAAAAGATTTGTCGGAAATGGAAAAACACACGGCAATTAAGTTAAAGGCAGATTATTGTGAAAGCGTTATAATTCCATCTTTAAACTCTTTAAGGGCTTGCTACGATGAAATTGAACCATTGCTTTCAGAAGAATTTAAACCATTCCCAAATTACGACGATATTTTATATAGCGTAAAATAAAAACAGGAAAGAGCCGAAAAGGCTCTTTTACCATTATGAGAAAATATAACGGAAAAGAATTTATAGAAAAAGAGAATCATACCATACAAGAACTTTTAGAAATTGTTAAAATTTTGCGTTCTCCCGATGGGTGCGAGTGGGATAGGGCTCAAAACTTTTCTACTATGAAAGAATGCTTAAAAAACGAGTCGGAAGAAGTTTTACAAGCCATTGATAAAGCCGATTACGATAACCTAAAAGAAGAGTTGGGGGACGTATTGTTGCAAGTTATAATGAACGCAGAAATTGCAAGCGAAATGGGGCTTTTTAGTTTTAGCGACGTTGTTCAAGTGCTATCTGAAAAGTTAATTCGCCGTCACCCACACGTTTTTGGGGACGAGCCAAAGCCAACCACACCAGAAGAAAGTTTAGCCTTATGGAGAAAAGTTAAAGCAATAGAAAAAGGACTGAAATAAGGGCGTCACTCTTAGGGATTTAAATTAAATAATTTACAAAACTCGACTTTTAATAAGTCGAGTTTTCTTTTATCAATACAAAAATGCTTGATAAAGTTGTTTATAAATGCTATAATAATTTTGCCAAATCAATTTAATATATGTGTGGAAAGGTGTATTTTCTTTTTAGGGAATATATTTTTGTTGCTATGTCTATATTAGAATTTGATAAAATGCAAATTCCTACAATGTAGATATGGTAACACCTTTCACATTAAATTGGTTTGGCGACTATCGGAGTTTGCGTTTTTGTGCGACAACTTCGGTTGTCGCACTTTTTTATTTTATCAAACTTTTGGAGGTCTTTTATGAA
>JAGBSS010000252.1 GCA_017631725.1 Clostridia bacterium
CTGCCTTTGTATTTATATATAACCCCTTCTATGATATCGCCAACCATAAATCCTGCTAAATAAGAGTTAGAATTATTTACAACTTCTATAACTTCTAAATAATAAGATTTTGCTCCGTTTACGTCTTTTTCTTTTTGTTCTAATTTAACACCTAAATTCCATCTGCCAGAAACGTATCCATAGTTATACCCCTTGGCATTAACGTAAGTTGCTAAAAGTTGACGGCTAACGTTTACAAAACCCCTGTCTTCTGAATTATTATCATAATTGCTTGCAGGTATTGCAAAGTTTATGCCCGTGTGTTCGGTATTTCCTCCGTTAGTTATACCAACAAGTTCGCCGTAAAGGTTAAACATTGCACCACCCGAACTACCGGGGTAAATGGCTGCATCTGTTTGAATTAAGGTCATAAGACCGGACTCTGCAAACCTTTCTTGTCTATTTAAATAACTAACAACACCAAAAGTAACCGAGCCCGGCAATTCGCCTGTGGGGTTACCTATGCAGAACACGTCTTCTCCCCTTTTAACCGAATTGCTTGCCGTATCTATCATTTTAGCCTTGGTTAATTTATTTGCTTGGCTTAAAGGTGCGTTAATTCTTAAAAGAGCAATATCAGAAACTTGGTCGCCACCGACAAGTGTTAAGGGAGTGTTTAAATTTATCGTTCCACCAATAGCGCCGTTATAAGAATAACTTTGGTTATAACCTTCTTCTTTAAAGTTTAAGCCTTTATCATCTAAAGCATAAACGGTTGCAGAACCACCACCTGCAATAACGTGATGGCAAGTTAAAACATAGTAAACGTTAGCGGCATCGCCATCTACCTTTAAATCTACAATAACACCAGAGCCGCTACCAGAAGCCGTTTCAATACACACAACCGACTTTTCGGTTTTTTCCACTGCTTCTACTTTAGATAAAAGTTTCCTTTCAGAATTAGAATAATGCGAAACGATTACGCTTTCCGTTAATATAGAAGAAGACGGTAAATTGTCTATCGTTCCCTGTGGTGGTTTAACGATAAAAGAACAAGCCGATGAGTTAGCACATAAAACTATTGTTATTATTATAATGGAAATTTTACGCAATAATTTCTTCATTTTAACTCCTTAAAATTATACCTTATATATTTTAACACAAAAAAACAAAAATTAGTGTAATTTTTTAAAATTTTTTTATAAAATCTAAAAAGGGTGGAAAATCCACCCTTTTTTACCCCGTTAGACTACTGCCGAACGGTTTATATAAACGGCAGTAGTTTTTAGTAGTTTCTACAATAATTTTCATTAAATCAAAAATACCTTACCGCCGACTTTTTTAGTATTAGCAAATAAGGTATTTTTATACTTAAAATTATTCTTCGTCTTCTGGAAGGTCTACGTTGTGATAAACGTTTTGAACGTCGTCTAAATCTTCTAAACCTTCAATTAAGCGATTAAACTTTACAAGGTCGTCGCCAGATAAAGTAATTTTGTTTTGTGGAACCATTTTAATTTCCGCTTCAAAGAAGTTAAGACCTTTTTCTTCTAAATATTTTCTTACAGAAGAAAAATCTGATACAGAAGTATTAACAACAAAAGCATCGTCTTCTGTAATAATATCGTCTGCCCCTGCTTCTAAAGCGTATTCCATAAGTTGGTCTTCAGAAAGGTCTGCCGTTCTTTCAACAACAATTTCACCAATGGTAGAAAAGGTGAAAGATACGCAACCCGTGTTACCTAAAGAGCCACCATGACGTTTCATTACCGTTCTAACAAAGTCAACCGTTCTATTCTTGTTGTCTGTTAAAGTTTTAACTATAATTGCACTACCTGCTGGGCCATAACCTTCGTATGTTAATTCTTCATAGTTTGCACCAGAAAGTTCACCTGCTGCCTTTGCGATACATCTTTTAATGTTATCGTTTGGCATATTAACAGATTTTGCTTTTGCAATAGCATCTGCAAGTTTGCTGTTTGTTTCTGGGTCTGGATTGCTTTTTGCTGCAACTGCAATTTCTCTACCAACCTTGGTAAAAATTTTGCCTTTTGCTGCATCTGTTTTTGCTTTTTTAGCCGCGATATTCGCTGCGTGACTGTGACCTGACATAATTATCTCCTGTTTACTAATTCATACATTAATATCCCTGCACTAACACCTGCATTTAGGCTTTCCATATCGTTTTGCATAGGAATACTTACCACGGATTTTGATAAAGATAAAACTTCTTGACTTACGCCACTACCTTCGTTACCAATAACAAGGCAAAAATCTCCTTCTATCTTGAAATCTTTAATGTTTTGCCCATCCATATCCGCAACAACAAGTGGAATATTAATTTTCTCTAAAATTTCTTCTCTATCGCCCGAAATAACGTTTACCCTAAAAATTCCACCCATAGATGCCCTTACAGATTTAGGCGAAAATGGGTCTGCCGAAGATAAAGCATAAACGTCTTTAAACCCAAAAGCCGCCGCCGACCTTATAATTGCACCAACGTTTGCAGGGTCACTTACCCTGTCAAGCAAAACTGCCTTTCCAAATGGGGCTTTTTCCGTGGGTTTTTTAATAACTGCCAAAACACCTTGTGGGCTTACTTCCCCACTGATAGATGAAAACACCTGATTAGATACAATTTCCACCCTTTCTACTTTAGAAAGGTCTTTAATTTCGTTAACGGCATTATCAGTGCCAATTACGGCATAAACGCCCCCTAAAACTAAAATTGCATCGTTAACGGCCTTAATACCTTCTACAATGTAAAGGTTTAAGTTGTCCCTTTGCTTTTTATCTTTTAAAGAACGAATTTCCTTAATAAAAGTGTTTTGTTTAGAAGTTATCATAGTTTGAAATAAAGCCTACGTATTATACATAGGCTTTAAAAATTACTTTGTTAAGCTTGCTTTTGCTTTTTCGCAAAGTGCACTAAATCCGTTAGCATCACTTACTGCGATTTCAGCAAGAACTTTTCTGTTAAGGTCAATACCTGCGGTTTTAAGACCAAACATAAATTTGCTGTAAGATAAACCGTTTAAACGGCAAGCAGCATTGATTCTTGCAATCCATAAAGACCTAAAATCACGTTTTTTAGCCTTTCTGCCAATGTAAGCATATTTTTGTGCTTTCATTACGGCTTCTCTTGCTACTCTATATCTCTTACTTCTGCCACCCCAATAACCTTTGGCAAGTTTTAAAATTTTTCTACGCTTTTTAACAGCGTTAACTGCTCTTTTAATACGCATATCTCTTTACTCCTTTACGCTTATTTGTTGTAGATGAGAGTTTTCATCGTTTTCTCTTGTGTAGCGTCTACGTAAGCGCCAGCGCAGAGATTGTTCTTTCTTTTTCTATCTTTTTTAGTAAGAATGTGGTTTTTACCGGAGCAAGAACGTTTAATCTTGCCGGTTGCGGTTACTCTAAAACGTTTTTTAGCCGCACTTTTTGTCTTCATTTTAGGCATTGTTTTACCCTCCGATGTTAATATTTTTAAATTACGCTTTTGCGGGAGCAAGCATCATCCAAATGTTTCTGCCTTCCGTAAGCGGTTGTTTTTCCATTACGCCGAAATCTTTAACGATTTCAAAAAATCTGTTCATAACGTCTACACCCATTTCTGCGTGAGCCATTTGTCTACCACGCATACGTATTGACACCTTTACTTTGTTGCCTTGGGATAAGAACTTTTGGGCTTGTTTTGCCTTTACGTTAAGGTCGCCAACGTCTATAGTCATAGAAAGCCAAACTTCTTTAATTTCTATAACTTTTTGGTTTTTCTTAACTTCTTTAGCCTTTTTGGTAAGTTCGAACATATACTTACCATAATTCATAAGTTTACAAACAGGTGGTTGAGCATTAGGAGAGATTTTAACTAAATCTAAACCTTCTTCATCTGCTTTAAATTGTGCTTCACGTGCAGACATAATGCCCAACTGCTCGCCTTGACTACCTATAAGGCGAACTTGTGCATCCCTTATTTCGCCGTTAATTTGATGTTCTTTTTTAATGGGAGTTTACCTCGCTATAAAAATTTAAAAAATAAAGGTTGCTTAATTATAAAGCAACCCTAAAA
>JAGBSS010000253.1 GCA_017631725.1 Clostridia bacterium
AATGTTAGCAACGCCACAATGAGCCTGACGGCGAGTAATGGGGCAAACACGACAAATATTACCTTAGACAACTTAATAACGCTTCAAAACTCCGCACAGAACTTGGAAGATTTAATTCAAAGTTTAATTACAACGATAAAAGCAATAACAATAACAAATAACCAAATTTCACAAACAAGCAAAGATAATTTAACAACAGTAGCCACAAACTTTGCAGCACTATTAAAAGGAAGAAATTAAATGAGTTTTAGAAATTTAGATGCAAACGGCGATTGGACTTTCGGGCAAAGCATGAGCAATTATGTTTATGACGATATGGAAATTTTATTAAATGCAAAAACCCGTATTCTTTCTTTTTTGGGCGATTGCTTTTTTGCCCCGACAGAAGGTATTGATTGGTGGCATTTATTTGCATATAACAAACAAGCCGAACTTGAAAACGCAGTTATGGCAACAATAGCAGAAACAAACGGCGTTGCAAGCACAAATCAGGTGGAAAGTTATATGACAGGAAACAGAAAAATAAACCTCGCTTATTCAATTACAACCGTAAACGGAACAACTTATCAACAAGAGTTAATACCCATAATGTAAGGATATATAAATGGCAGACCAAAACTATATTGGCGTTAATGGAATAGTAACGCAATCACTTCAACAAATACAAGATGACCTTGTTGCAAAATTCAATAACATTTATGGCGCAGATGTAAACCTCGAACAAAACTCACCTGATGCACAATTTTTGATGATTCTTGCACAAGAGAAAAAAGACATTCTCGACTTATGCGTTCAGTTTTATAATAACTTAGACACAGAAAGAGTTGTCGGAATACCGCAGCAAATCTTGTACAAACTCAATGGGCTTGAAATAAAGGCTTTTACATACAGTTACGTATATATTGATATAACCACAACAAAAGCACTTAATTTGCAAGGCATACCCGAAGAAGAAGTAAACAACGCAGATGTAACAGGCTATACCGTTTCAGATACAAACGGCAACAGATGGATATTAACAACAGGACAAGCAGGCGTTAATACCGTTTCATTAACAGAAGGTTTAAATGAAAATTTAAGATTTAGAGCGGCAGAACTCGGAAGCGTTGAAGCGCTTGCAAACACAATTACTGTTATGGAAACAATTATTGCGGGTGTTCAGAGTGTTAATAACCCTGCAAATAACTATCAGACAGGTGCAACAGGGGAACTTGACAGCGCTTTTAGGCTTAGAAGAAACAGAAGCGTAACGATGCCGTCTCAAGGTTTTGAAGATGCACTTGAAGCACAGTTATTAACTATTGAAAACGTTGCAGAAGCAAAAGTCTATTCTAACAGAACAGATGCAACGGCAGACGGAATTCCCGCTCATACAGTATGGGTAATAGTTAAAGGCGGAGCAGATGAAAAAATCGGACAGGCAATTTATTATAATATTCCGCCCGGAATACCGATGAAAGGAACAAAAAGCGTTCCTATTTCAAGACCAAACGGCACTTTAGAGACGGTTAATTTTGATACCGCTTCGGAAATTCAATTATATGTTGATATGAAAATCAAACCTCTTTCCGGCGCAATCGACCAAAACTACATTAAACAACAACTTGCAGAATTAACGTTTGAAATCGGGCAAAGTGCCGAAGCGGTAAATATTGCATCAACAGTTAAAGACATTATATCTGCAAACGGCACGCCGTATGATGTTGGCGTTTCGTTGACAAATGATAATTATTCCGAAATAGTTAGTCCGTCAGATTTAGACGAATATTTTTCAATTAGTACAGACAATATCACAATTCAGGTAATATAATGGCATACGAAGCAGAAGTCTCAAATGTAGAAGAATATTATGCAAATTTGCTTATTCTTCAGTATAGAAATAAGCCGAAAGCAAGAGCAACGGTCAAACTCGGAGCAGACATATATCTTGGCGATGGGCTTGTTTTTGAACTCAATGACATATTAAACATTGATATTGCCGTAGGCAAACAACTTGATTTAATTGGGCAAATTCTTGGATGCAACCGAAATATTTACGGGCTTTCAATTGATACCCCGTTTTTCTCTTTTGAAAAAGAAGATGCTTACGGATATTCTGACAAAAACACTTTATCTGAAGGCTATTGGAAATCATATTTTAACAGCACAGGTTCAGCCTATGCCCTTCCTGATGACGATTATAGATATTTGTTAAAATTCAAAGCCGCATATAACCTCAAAAGGGGTTCATGGGGCGAATTAAATGACATGTATGACACATTTTTTGGCAATGAATTGAATATGGTTAATAATAAAGATTTGTCGGTTACGTTCCAATACAGCCCAAATCTTTCTTTAGCCTTAAAAGTAGCAAAATTCTTAAATTATATAATTCCGCCGATGGGAATAAAATACGAGTTTGAAGAAATAGAGGAATAATAAATGACGACACTAACAAGACAACCTTACAAGGTTTTTGCACAAAACGCAAACCTCGACCAATTGGCTGTTTACGGTTCAATGAAAACGGGAACACCTGTTTATAGTTCAAGCATTGCAACCTTACAAGGCGAAACGGCATACGGTTTAGGCTGGGCAGATGCGATTTTAGACGACAAAGCCCCTTATCTTGAAGAAATGAACGGCCTTCAATACAGTTCAAGTTATCAAATCGGGTATATGTTGCAAGAAGGCATTCCCGCTTATGATTCAGCGACAGAATACTCAAATACAAGTATTGTAAAAGTAATCAATAATAACGAATTGCAACTTTATCACTCTTTGCAAAATAGCAATGTCGGACATGCATTAAGTGAACCCGAATGGTGGACACAAGTATATTTCACAAATACTGCTGCTATCGGTGTTCCGCAATTAACACTTGCATTTAATACATTACCCCCCAATTGCGTATGGCTTGAAGGGGCAACCGTATCAAGAACAACTTATGCAAGCCTTTTTGCGATTTATGGCACAACATACGGCGCTGGCGATGGTTCTACTACCTTCAAACTCCCTGATTTACGAAATCGTGTTTTTTGGGGCGGAACAACAGCCGGCTATCTCGGAGCAGGCTTCCCGTCTTTAACAAGTACAACCGCAAGCGCTGGAGCGCACACCCACACAAGGGGAACAATGGAAATTGCCGGTAGTTTTTGGGATTTAGCAAGTACAGGCTATCAAGACGGCAATTATATGGGTTCTGCTGATGGTGCATTTTATACAAACGCAAGAGGTTCAGGAAACGCAAGCCATAAGGCTTCAAGCGTTACAAAATTAAGTGATGGGCATGATGGTATTGGCTTTAGGGCTTCAAGAAATTGGACAGGTTCAACATCATCTTCCGGCGCTCATACTCATGCAGTAACAATTTCTGACGGTTACGGTATTTTGGGCGCAGCAACAACAGTAAGACCGCCAGCCGTAAAGGTAAGAATATATACGAGGTACGCATAAATGAAGATATACAACTATGATGAAATGACGGGCGAATTTCTCTTTGAAAGTGAAGCAGAACTTGACCCCGCAGAATGGCAAATTAACCATAAAAAAGTTTATTTAATGCCCGCAAATGCGACAAAAACAAAACCGCCCAAAACTTCTGCTACTCAAATTGCTATTTTTCAAAATGACAGTTGGGAAATAGAAGATAATTATAAGGGCATGTATATGGTTGATGAAAACATGTCTCCTGTTTTTGTTGACTTTATCGGCTCATTGCCCGAAGGTTTTGTACCCTGTACGGAAGCACAGGCAAACAAAATTCTCGAAGATAAAATTTATTATGTTATTCAAAACGGCGAATTAATTATCAACCCTAATTATGACGAAGATAAAGAAAAGGAAAAAGAAGAAATCTTCAACGCAAACTTCTTCCCTACCTCTTTAGGATATATTCGCAGAACGGTTAAAATGCAAAATCTTGAAGAACTCAAGTTTTTAAGTGATATTTTGCCGCTTTTGGAAGTTGGCACGCCTGTTTTGGTTTATTCAAAAGACCTTAAACAAAGCACGGCTATTGTAACAGAACAATTCATTGCAGAATGCAAGGCTCAATTGTACAAAGATTTTTATGGAGATTTCCCGAATGAACCCAATATATAAAACAGACGACATGGGTGCTTTTGGCGGTGGTATTACTATCAATTTAAGCAACCCTCAAGGTTATGAAATTAGCAAAGTTATATTTGTTTGCGGATGCATTCAAAAGGTTTACGAAAACCCGACTTTTCCGCTTCATATAGCCCCGACAAGCGAAGAAACGGCAAAATTCAACGTTACAAACGTTTGCTATCTTGTTGTTTATGATAGTCAAGGCAGACAAAAAACATGCAAAGGTACATTGACGATTCCGGCACAGAATGGAGTATTAAATAATGGAAGAACTTGTTGCTAATTTCACGCTTGAAGATACACCGATAAACGCTCAATTTGAAGTTGAAGAAGCCGACCACGTTGATGCAATTTTCGAAATTAATGCAACGGGAGCATTTTGGGGCAATATTTTAGGCAATATTGAAAATCAAACCGACCTCAAAGATATTTTAGACGGTTTAGAATTAACAATAAACAATAATTATGATACTCTTGACGGCAGAATTGACAGCGTTGTAGAAAGTTTCGATGATGATATTGACACTTTAAGCGGTCAAATCGACAGTAATCATCAAGAAATAACCAATATTGCTACAACTATGCAAGGATATGGCGACATTGTAACGTACAATGCCGCATATTTTGCTACTTCCGCACAGGGGGCGTTGGCAGATACGGCATTACAACCGAATGACAATATATCGGAATTGACAAACAATGCGGGATATATTACAGGCATAGACAGTACAGATGTTGTCAATGCCTTAGGGTATACACCTTATGATGCAAGCAACCCTGACGGTTACACAACAAATGTAGGTACGGTTACGAGCGTTAATAACACAAGCCCCGATTCAAACGGCAACGTAACAATTACAATTCCCGATACGGCCGCTTGGGGAAACATCACAGGCACATTAAACAATCAAACAGATTTGCAAAACGCCCTTGATGCAAAGGTAACAAATAACGCAACAGGTTCACAATCTATTGCTTTGGGTTCTATGGCAACCGCAACGGGAACGGGTTCTGTTTCTTTCGGTTATAGTGCGGATGCGACATCGACTTACGCAATGGCGATAGGCTGGGATGCAAGTGCAAGCAATACAAATACAATTGCTATTGGTAAAGGTGCGAAGGCAACGGCGGCGGGTGCAATTGCAATAGGAACAGGCTCGGAAAATAGTGCTTCTTATACATTTCAAGTCAGTAGTTATAAACTATTAGATTTGTCTGACGGTTTAATTCCTGATGCTCGCATAAGTACAAATATTGCAAGAAGTTCTGATATTCCGACTTTTGATACCGACCAAATGGCGGCAATAAATTCAGGTGCAACGGCTACTAATATCGGACAAATAGCAACTAATACTCAAGATATATCAGACGAAATTATAAACAGACAAAACGCTGATAACGGCTTGCAATCTCAAATTGATGCTTTAGTTGTTGCTTCTGACGTGTTTGATATTGTCGGCACTTATGCAGAATTGCAAGCATACGACATTTCAAGCGTTCCTGTTAATGATATTATAAAGGTTTTAGTTGACAGCACACATGACAATGCGGCCACATATTACAGGTGCGTTGAATCGGGCGGTATTAAGTCTTGGAGTTATATCGGTGCTGAAGGTGCTTATTATACAAAATCAGAAGCAGACGGCAGATTTGTTGCACAAACCACAACCATAAACGGACACGCACTAAGTTCAAACATATCACTTGATGCTTCTGACGTTGGTGCTTTGCCCGATAGCACAGTTATACCGACAGTTAATAACTCAACTATAACAATACAAAAAAATAGTTCAACGGTTGATACCTTTACGCTTAACCAATCAACGGCAAAAACTATTAATATATCAATTCCGACAGATACAAGCGATTTGACGAATGGTGCGGGGTATATAACAGGTATAACAAGTTCAGACGTTACAACCGCACTCGGCTATACACCATACGACAGTTCAAACCCTGACGGCTACACAACCAATGTAGGTACAGTTACAAAGGTAAATAATACAAGTCCCGATGCAAACGGGAATGTATCAATTACTATTCCGTCAATGAACAGTAGCAACAACTATGTACCTTATAGGTCAAGTGCTTCTGCGTTTGGAAACTCTACATTATTGTATAACTCCAATGCAATGGCTTTTACTGGCAGATTACACGTTGGTTCAGCTTCACCCGCTAGTTATTATGACAAAGGAAGATTGACAATATACGATAATACGGCAAGTCAACAAACAACTTCTCTTGCGTTGCTTAACTACGGCGGTGGCGGTGGATGCGGTGTCGCAGTTGATATGTACAACACTTCTGCCAATAACGGCATTCCGTCAGGAAGATTTGGGGTTGTTGATAACGGAAACTATTCAGGTTATTTACAGTTACAAGTAAAAAAATCAGGTGCGGCGGGAAATCCTCTCTTACCTGCGATGAATATAGTGCCTGTTCCGGCAGCAAATTCTCTTACAACGTGCGTATCTTTCGGTCAAGATGAATTTAACAGAGTTTTATTTGATTTGCATAAACCCGAAGCGACTGTAACCATTACCGATACTGATAAGCGTTGGGGCGGTAGTGGTACAACATACTCGGTTACAGGCTCAAATAAATTCAATACTCGTTTATTGGTTGCAGTCGGCGATATTGTATCATTTGATAGTTTTACAACAGAAGCGACAGTTACGGGAGTTGTTTCAAACTCTACAACTTGTCAAATAACAACTGATGTAACACTTGGAACTATATCAAATAAAAATATTTCAGTTAAAAAAGCATATTTCAAGATAACAGACGAAAACAATAATACAAAAATATATGTTAACCCGTATGGAAAATTTGCAATAGGTACTCTTTCCCCGTCTTATGATTTAGATGTTGTAGGAACAATAAACGCAAGTACAGATGTTAAGGTTAATGGTACAAGTGTCATACAAGTCCAATCTGATTGGAACGAAACAGACACAAGCAGTAAAGCATATATCCTTAATAAGCCAAATATTCCTGCAGGGGTAGTGGTCGACCAAACCTATGACGGAACGTCAACAAATGCACAATCAGGTGTTGCTATTGCAGGGGCAGGGTTTGCTTTATCTTCAAACCTAGCAACTGTGGCAACATCAGGTGATTATGATGATTTAACAAACAAGCCTACTATACCTACTGTAAATGATAGCACTATTACTATTCAACAAGGTGGAACAACAGTTGACACGTTTACGACAAATCAATCGACAAATAAAACAATAAATATTCCTAACGAAATATTTATTGCAGAATATGGAACAACAACTTTTGCAGAGGTTTTGGCAGCAGTGCAAAGCAATAAAAAAGTATTGTTAGAAGAAACTGAAACGATTAATGCTGTTGATAGTCTAAAACATTATGCCGAGTTATCTCTGCAAGCAATAATAACTACACCTTCGGAATTTCGTTTCTCTAGCGTATATGGAACTTTTGCTAGAACCTATGTACTAACATTTAATAATGCTTGGAGTGTTTCATCCCATACAAATGAACAAATTGGAAATAAAGTAACTTCTATTTCTTCTACAAGCACAGACACTCAATATCCAAGTGCTAAGTGTGTGTATAATAATTTACTAACAAAAGCCGATACAACTCTTTCAAACGTATCATCTATTGATAGCAATTCCGCAGTACAAACGGCTCTTGACAGTAAAGCAGACACAGATTTTTCAAACATATCCACTACGGCGAAAATAAAAACTGCTCATCTTGCTTCGCCGTCTAATACCTCAAAAACTGTTACTTTAGGGGCAAGCGGCACAGAATATACTGCCCCAACTGACGGATATTATTCTTTGACGCTTAGTTTTTCAAACTCTTCTGCGGCAACCCGTTATTGCCGCCTTAGAAACGAAAGTAATGGCATTGATAGTTTTTCAATTCAACCAGCAGCAACCGGACAGGTTGGATGTTGGACTGTGGCACAAAAAGGACAAAAAGTAAAGGCATATTATTCTGTCGGAACAATCACGGCTACTGACTTTAGATTTATCCCCTGTGTTGGTTCAGAAAGCGAGGTTGCATCATAATGTTTATAGCAAAGAATAATGATTTAATAATTTTAGCAAGAGAAACAAGAGAAGAACTTGAAAATGACCTTGCATTAATGGTTTACACGGATATTGAAGAAACCGAAACAAACTATGAATTATACAACGGTCAATATCTTACGGAAGAAGAAATCGCACAGAAAGAACGTGAACGCATAGGCGAATTACAAGTAACCAAAAGAGTGTTTGCTCTTGCTCTGCAACAATTGGGCATAAGTTATACACAACTTAAAGAACTTATCGCTACGTCTGAACAGGCACAACTTGAATGGGATTTGTGCGTTGAACTGCAAAGGAAAAACCCGTTATTAGACATTATGGCGGCACAATTAGGTGTAAGTTCTGAAACACTTGATATGATATTTAAGAGGGCAAACGGTGAGAATGAATAGTTTCGATAAAGAACCCAAAATAGCGGTAAACCCGAAAGCAAAGAAAAAACCGTTCATACTCATGAACGATATTGAGTATATTTCCAATAAGTATAACGGGCAGAATTATCGCATATTTATCAATAAAGGTTATAGTTGGGATGGGGCAACCATCCCCCGTTTTTTGTGGCGTGTCGTAGGTTCTCAATATAACCCTGAATTTCTTCCGGCAAGTATGATTCATGATTGGCTTTGTGAAAACAAAGGCTTTATCGAAAAAAAAGGTGCTTATGTAAGCACATGTATTTTTAAGGATATTTTGGAGTTATACGGCGTTTCAAGTTTTAAGGCAAGCGTTATGTTTGCGGCTGTTTATGCTTTCCAAAAGACACGCAAAGGCTGGAAATAATATGTATTTTTATAAATGTCCGGGATGCCTTGATATATGGTATTCGGAAGAATTACATACAAAATGTAAATGTTTTAAGTGCGGGGAAGAATACGAACCGCCGACAATACAAGTTGACGAATGGGTTATTAGAGCGATGAAAAGGTGCAGAGGATGAATTTATCGACAGAATTAATTTTTTCAATTGCGTTGCAGATTGTTAGCGTATCGTTTTTTGTAGGTGTTTATGTTACTACCGTTAAATTTATCGGCAAACAAATTGACGAATTGAAACAACAATCAAAAGATGACAAAGAAGAACTGAAAACAGAAATGCGGCGGTATAATGATGTTTTATCACGTCTTGCCGTTGCAGAAAACAGTATTAATTCAGCACACCACAGAATTGATAAAATGGAAGAAATTAATGATTTATAAATGCAAAAAATTTGTTATTCAAGAACTCGTTAGCCCTTTAGTTTATAAAAAATTCGGTGATTTTGCGTGGAAGTTCTTTGATGAAGATGTCTTAAAAGATTTAGACACTATCAGAGAATATCACGGAGCCGGTATAACAATAAATAATTGGCATTGGGGCGGAAGTCTTAAACAATGCGGCTTACGCTGCAACAAAGATGATATTGTTGCAAGCAAAAAAGATGTATATTGCTCGGCTCACTTAATGGGCAAAGCGTTTGACTTACATTCCAATAATATACCAAAACTATACAAAGACGTTGAATTTTTGATTAAAAACAAACGTCTGAAAAAAATCAGACGTATTGAAAGCCCACAAACAACAAAGTACGCTTGGTGTCATATAGATGCTATGCAGACATCAGCAGACATAGAATTCTTCATATAAAAACCTCTTTCATACTAATTCTATCTGAAAACCAAACTAACCCTTCAGCAGAAATGCTGGGGGGTTTTTTATTATCCAAAATTGAATTGTTTTTTTAGTTTTTTAGCAAAAATCAAAACATCTTCATCTTCTAAGTCATTATCTGTTAATTTGCAAAGAAATTCTCGGGCTTCTTGCCAGTTTATAATATTCGGTGGTGTAAATATACCTTTTTTTGATTTAACGTGCCTTGTCGGCGATTGTACGGGCAGATTTTGTTTTTGTTCTTTTTGGGGTTCTTCTTGTTTAGTTACTTGTGCGGTTTTTTGTTCAACTTGTTCACTTTTTAATTGCCGAACCATATAAGTAAAATAAGCCCCTTTACATCTTACGTTTGGAGTACCCTTAACATATTCAACGGCTCTCTGTACGGTCTTAACCCCATAGATGCGACATACCGCTTTCGGACTTCCGACATTCCACGCTTCAAGTTGATTAAGTAAAACCGCATAATCTTTTTTGGGTATCATCTCATACACATTGTGTAAAGATGTGTTAAGAACATGTTGTGTCATGTTATGACATGATGTGTTTTCTTCTTTTCTTCTCTCAAACTGTGTTTGAAGTTGTGCTAAAGTGTTGCCGATTTGTTCCATTTTCTACTCTCCTTATTTTTTTGCATAAAAAACTTGACCTTATCGGCGAAACCTGATAGAATATTCTTGAAAAATGATTTGATAGTTTTTGGTTCGCCAAAGGCTATTTTTTTATATTCAGTTTTTGAGCGTTATTGGCATGCCGTTTTTTTGCTCTTGACTTCATGTTAAGGGCATGATATCTTTTCTGTCAAGTATGGTTATTTTACTAATTTTGCGGTAAGTGAAAGTAAATTAAGGGGTTAATGAATGGAAAAAGAGAAGTTCAAAGTTGCTGATTTTTCAGCGTTAATCGGTTGTTCTCAAAAGACGGTTTATTCACTAATAGATAAGGGTGAGTTAAAAACCGTAAATGAAACTTCAAAAGGACGTAAAATTGTCCTTGTTCTTGCTACTGATGCAGAAATAAAAGAACTTCAAAAAATTTACGGTAAAAATCTTGTAAATGAAGTAAATTGTAAAGAAAATGAAACACAATATATTGAAACTGAAAGTAAAAACCTTAACTATTCTATTGAAACACCTACTTTCTTTGAAAAGGTAATTGAACTGCAAAATACTTTCAATGAACAGATAATGAAATACAATGACGAGTTAATTAAATTCAAAAGCCAAGTTCCACTTTTAGAGGATAGACAGGGGTTGTATCTGCAACAAATAAAAGATTTTGAAGCAGAAAATAACACCTTAAAAAAGGATAACAACATATTATTAAAATGGTTAATAACAGTCATTATCCTTGCTATTTTGATTATTGCTGCACTTGGTGTTGCACTTGCTTTTTACTATAATAAACCCCCGAAAGTCATAGAAACAGAAAAAGTGGTTACCGTTGAAAAGCCGGTGTATGTTAAGGGGAAAAGGTAGGCATTAAAAAAACCCCTTTTCGTTTATTGTTGCTCCTTAAAATGGTATTCCATAGGCTTCAAGCCTTTTAACTACTTGTAAAATTTCTATGGTTTCACCACTTATAACCACGTCTTGTAATCTTCGTGCTTCGTTAAAAGCATCTTTATAGGTGTTATGTATAACTCTTGGTTTGTCGGCACTTGGCACAAACACGTAAAATTGTTCTTTTAAAGATACTTCTTGTAATTTTGTTGCACAATTATTTATTAAAGAAGAAATATGTAACATTGTGCGTATTAACCACCTTAAAAATCTTTCGTAAATATTCATCCTCTATCCTTTCATAATATCTGCTAAACCCGTTATCATTATTCGCACTCCTCTATGTCTATCCATAATACTCATTACAATTTTTATAAAAGTTATCTAATTTTTCTTTACGTTTATCTAAAGTTTTTTGATTAAATTTACAACCTATTTCATATCTTCCTTGATATAAATACTCTGTAACTTCATTATCGGCTACAAGTCCACAAACGTCAGGATAAGTTTCATCAGTATCCCAACCATCTAACATAGGTTTATATTTACAACTACAACATCTCACTCCAAAATTCCTTTCACTTGTTGCTTTTCTTCTTCTGTTAGGGATTGCCAAAGGTTGTTTATTAAGTTTGCAAGAGCATTTTCAAAATTCAAATCACTTCTACCTTTAACTTCTTCTGACTTCAAATCTTCAAAATTATAATTTATTTTCCAACGCCCATAGTCTATTGCTATTATTGAAATGAAATCATCATCTTCTGTACATAACCACTTAATCAACTCTAATTGTTTCTCTGCGGTGAATGGCGGGTAATATAACTGCGTACTTTCGTAATGTTCGCAAGATGTACTACAATATTTACTCCCTTTGCAAGTCCACTCACACATTCTTTCTTGTTTTATCCCTGCTTTTTCATAGAGTTTAGTTATTTCACTCATTGGTTATCCTCCACTCTTAATTTTCTTAAATTATTTATTGCCGTCTGTATTTGCATATAACCTCTATGTATATTTTGTACTTCATCATTTACTTCATCCGTTTCATAATCAAAAACAAATTTTTCCATATCACACAAAGGGTAGTGAATACCTTTTAAGCACTTTTCTATTTCATCTATTGTTTCTTTATATGCCTGTTTTACACTCATTGGTTATCCTCCTGTAATAACCATTCAAGCATGTTTATAGCAACCTTAATTCCGTCATTATAAAATGTATAATATAAATCACCTTGTAATTTTTTGAGTTTTTCCCTTATTTCTTCTTCACTTCTCATCTGTTTGCTCCTTTATAAATACTAAAAAATATGTTTTACTTCGTTTATTTCCAAATATTGGCTTACAATAAAAACATTTTAAAACTTCAGACAACTTTATTTGTTCTTCATTCCATTTAAAAATTAGTGTTCCGTTTGGTTTTAGAACACGCATACATTCATTAAATCCTTGCTTTAATTCAGCTTGCCAATTTTCAGGAAGTCGGCCATACTTTTTTGCAAGCCAAGATTTTTCCCCTGCTCGTTTTAAATGCGGTGGGTCAAATACCACCATATAGAAAGAATTATCCGCAAAGGGGATATTTTTAAAGTCGGCCACAATATCGGGTTTAATTTCTAAAACTCGGCCATCGCACAAAACGTCTGTTAATTCTCTTTTATCCATAAAACAAACATTGGGATTATTTTTGTCAAAATAAAACATTTTTGAACCGCAACAAACATCTAATATAGGCTTCATCCTATCCCTCGCTTTCTTGTTGTAGCCATTGTTTTTGGTTTTTTATGCTTACTTCTATTGGAACTTCGCCTGTCAATTCTATGCTTAAAGCAGTCGTGAAACCGTCTATTACTGCTTTTGCAAATAATGCGTGATGTTCCGCCATTTCATCAAGGGTCATAGCCTTTATTCTATCGTAGTTATTCATTCCCCCACCTCTGCTTTGGTTATCTTTTGCAAAATTCTGTCGTGTATTGTTTCTTTGCCATATAAATAAAATTCAGGTAGTTCAAGGAAATTTTTTATCTCTTGCAAGGTCTGATAATACTTATCTCTTTGGCTTATAACCTTTTGTAAATCAT
>JAGBSS010000254.1 GCA_017631725.1 Clostridia bacterium
CCGTTGCCTTACCGCTTGGCGATACCCCTATTTTGCTACTTTTTATAGCAAAATTAATTTATTACATAAATTAAATAGTTAATATTAAAACTTTTTAAACTATGCCGTGTATAAGCGAACTTAAATATGGAACAACGTTAGAATATAGCAAATACATTAGTGGTATTGTTAAAATAGAGAGCACTGTTGTTTGTAATACCACGATAGAAGCCGTGTCCGCATCTCCGCCAAATTTTGTTGCAAAAAGTGCGGTAGACGTTGCCGCAGGCATAGAACTTGTAAAGAATAAAACTGCTTTTAACGTGCTTGATATTGGCAATAATATACAAATTATTATAGATAGAACAGAAACTAAAATTAGTTTTGTTAAACTTGCTAAATATGCATATTTATCAGTTAAAAGTCTGGTAAATCTTACTTTGGAAATTTTTAAACCAATAACAAACATACCAAGTGGTGTTACAAGGTTTGCTAAAGTATCGCACACACCGACAAAGGCTTCTAAAATTCTATCTAAAGTAGAGCCTTGAACTGCAACGTTTGCAATTGGTTGTTGAACGGTTACAAATAATATTATGCCAAGCAAAATTGCAATAATATTTGGGTTTAAAAACACCTTTTTTAAAGATATGTCTTTTTTATTTCCACTTACTATGTAAATACCTAAAGTCCAATTTATGCTGTTCCAAACGGTTAAAATTATAGCGCAATAAACTAAAACTTCGCCTAAAATTATAGGGTCTTTTTGAAAGAGCATTTGTAAAAATGGAATACCCATAAACCCACAATTACCAAATATGCTAGCATACCTTAAAACGTTTGCTTTTGCAGATTTTTCCCTGTGAATTAAAAATACAATTAAAATGGTAATTGCATAGGTAACTATTGCGACACCAAGGGCAATTAGCATATTTAAGCCAAAAGCCGGATCGTATCCCCTTTTTTGAAAGCCCATTAAAAGCATTAAAGGTTGAGCACCATATAAAACTATGTTAGAAAGTGCTTTGTCTGCCCCTTCGCCTAAAAGTTTGCATTTAACCAAAATTATGGCAGGAATCATAAGCAAAATCAAAGTTGCAACGGATATTAGCACGTCTAAAAAAGAAATTTCCATTTTATTACCCTAAATACTCTTTTAAAGAGTTATCTATGTTTTTTTCTATAAGTTTATTAACTGCAAGGTATACTGCCGTGGTATCAAACCTTGCATCGTGATAGCCACATTTAGAACCAAAAAGGTTGACTGCGGTCTTTAAAATTTGTTTATCTTTAATACCTAAAAATTCACAAAGTTCGGAAAGTTTGGGGTACTTAAAGCCTGCACTATTTGGCCTTTTAAGTTTGCAAACAGGCACGGTGCTTTTCATTGAACAATAACTTTTTGAATATGTAAACACCTTGTTTTGCCTTAAAAATTCTTCTCTTAAAAAAGAATAGTCGAAAGAAAAGTTGTGTGCAACTATAACGTTTGCTTGGCTAAAATCTTTTTCAATTTCTTCTATTCTATCTTTAAACGTTAAGCCATTTGACAAAACTTTTAACTTTTCTGCCGAAAATCCGTGAATTGCAAC
>JAGBSS010000021.1 GCA_017631725.1 Clostridia bacterium
ATATAGCCTTGGTAAGTGGATTTATTTAATTGATGCATTAGACGATTTTGATAAGGATATAAAAAAATCTGACTACAACGTTTTTGTCAATGCTTATCCTGATTGCAAAAGCAAAAATCAACTAATATTAAATTATGGTAAAGAGATAGAAGGTGTTTTTGGTTATATTTTGCAAGACGTTTACGAAAGTGCAATTAATTTTAAATATAATTTTAATCACGATTTAATTGATAATATAATTTTTAAAGGTCTTAACGTTAAGACTAAAAAGATAATGGAGAATGAAAAATGCAAGAAAACTACAAAATTTTAGGTTTAAATGAAAATGCATCTATAGAAGAAATAGAAGCTAAATATCAAGAACTTAAAACCCAATATCAAAGAGACCGCTTTTTAGAAGGCGAAGCAGGAAATTTGGCTGCTAAAAATTTAACAAAACTTGAAATTGCATATAGGGAAATTATACAAGAACGCAATTTTAAAAGCGATAGCGAGAATTTAGACCTTTCTTGTGTAGATTCTTTTATTAGAGAAGGAAAGTTAGATAAAGCGCAAGACGTTTTAGATAATATTTCTGACAGAACAGCAGAATGGCATTATCTTCAATCTGTTTTATTCTATAAAAAGAATTGGACAAATGAAAGCAAAAAACAACTTGAAATTGCTATTGAAATGGACCCTAAAAATGATAAATATCGTTCTGCATACGAAAGGTTAATTCAAAAAATTAACTATAACCAAAATCAATTCCGTTCTGGAAATAATTTTTATAGCAACCAAAATGCAGACCCAAATGTAAACAGGCAAATGGGTGGTAGTGCTTGTGGAACCTTTGCAGATTGTTGTGCAACATATTTATGTATAAATTGTCTTTGCAATAGTTGTAGATAATGAATAGCAAAAATATAGCCGTTTCTGCGGTCTCGGCAAGTTTAATAGCCGTATTTTTAATACTTGGGGCATATATAACCGTTTTAGATATTTCTTCGGTTGTAATTGCCTCTTTATTTACTTTAATTCCGCTTTATAAAAAGAATTATTTAGGTGCTTTTTTATGCTTTCTTGCCGGTGGGGTTATAGCGTTTATGTGTTATGGGTTTAACCCGATAACACTTGTTTTTCCAAGTTTTTTTGCATTTTTTGGTATTTATCCAATAGTATCTACTAAAATGTTAGAAAAGGGTGTAAAAGTTGCAATTTTATACGTAATTGGCATTATTTGGTGTGTTGCTGTGTGTTATGGCTTGTATTTTTACTACACACTTTTTATGGGGCTTAATCTTCACAATATGCCACTTTGGGTAATGAATAATATTTATTACATTTTAGCACCCGTTGCAATAGCCGTATATTTTGTTTTCGAACTTTTTATTAGATTCGGCAAAAGATTTTTATTTTACTATTTATCTAAAATTATAAAATGATTAAAAAGAACGACGTTTTAACTGAATACGTAGTTGATATCGGCTCTAACGGAGAAGGTATTGTTAAAAAGGATGGATTAGTTATTTTCCTTCCTTTTGCGCTTATTGGGGAAAAAGTGACCTTTAAAGTTTTAAAGGTTAATTCTAAAATTGCATACGGAAAACTTTTAGAAGTTATATCTCCTTCGCAAGAAAGGGTTAATGCAATTTGTCCCGTTTTTACAAAATGTGGGGGTTGTAGTGTTCAGCACCTAAATTATGATAGTCAACTTAAGTTTAAAAAAGACAACGTTGTTAATTGTTTTAATAAAATTGCAGGGCTTAAAGTTGGCGTAGACCAATGCGTTTGCTCTGATAATCAGTTTAGATATAGAAATAAATTACAACTTCCCGTTTCTTTTAATGGAGAAAGGACAATTATTGGTTTTTATGCGGAAAACTCTCATCGAGTTGTAGAAATTAAAGATTGCCCAATAAATAAAGAATATACAAAAACCATAATAGAAATTTTTAATAATTTTATTTTAGAAAATTCATTTAAAGGGTATTCGGAAATAACAAATAGTGGCGATATTAGGGAAATAACCGTTAAAGAAATTTCTGGCAATTTGATAATAACCGTTGTATGGATTAGACAGCAAGAAAAAGGTATAAAAGGGCTTATAAATGCATTAAAACTTGCCTTTGGCGATAATTTTTCACTATTTTACAATGAAAACAATAAAAATACTAACGTTATTTATGGCGAAAAGTTCTTTTTAAAACACGGCTTGTCAGAATACACCGCAACAAGGCTTGGAATAAAATATTCTTCTGGTGTTTTAAGTTTTATGCAAGTTAACGATAACGTTTGCGACAAACTTTACTCTTACGTTGTAGAACAGGTTAAAGGTTTTGCCCCAGATACTGTTATAGATGCTTATAGTGGTGCAGGGCTTATGACTGCACTTTTAAGCAAAACCGCTAAAAAAGCAATAGGTATTGAAATTGTAAAAGAAGCAACTGCTTGTGCGGACCTTCTTGCAAAAAACAACGGATTGCAAGATAAAATGTTTAATTTAACGGGCGCGTGTGAAGACCTTATTCCAAGTGTAATAAATAAAGAAAAGGAAATGGGGAATAAAGTTGCAATTGTTTTAAACCCACCAAGAAAAGGTTGCGATGTAAACGTTATAAATGCCATTTTAAAAAGTGATATTGATAAAATTGTTTACGTTTCTTGTATGCCATCTACTTTAGCAAGGGATGTTGGCTTGCTACTTGGCTCGCTTAAACAAGTAGATGGGAAAATAGAAAAAGTAGATAATTACATACCAAAATATTCTATTAATTCAATTAAAACCTTTGATATGTTTCCTCAAACAAAGCACGTTGAAACGGTGGTTGTCTTAGAAAAAAATTAATGATAAATTACGGGCTTAAATGCCCGTTTTTTTGTTATAAAATTATTGTTTAAAGCATAAAATATATAAATTTTCTTTTGGAGTTTATATGTTTGTTTTTAAAAGGAAAAATCTAATAATTTTGGGTGTGTTTGTGCTTGTAATAATTGCATTTAGCGTGTGTTTAAGCGCACTTGTAAAAGTTCCTGCGGCATCTGATGATACAAGGCTAACTGTTGTTATTGACGCTGGTCACGGTGGGATAGATTATGGTGTTAGTGGCATTAAAACAGGTGTTAAAGAAAGTGAACTAAACCTTAAAATTTCTCGAAAACTTGGCAATTATTTTAATACCGCAAAAATAAAAGTAGTTTATACAAGAAATTCAGATGCTGGCTTATACGGGCTTGCTACAAAAAACAGAAAAAAGAAAGATATGCAAAAAAGAA
>JAGBSS010000022.1 GCA_017631725.1 Clostridia bacterium
GTTAGCCCAGAATTATTGCCCGCATCGGAAGATGAGATTGTTCAAAAAACCGAAGATATTGTTGGGCCATACGTGTTGCACGATTACTTTTTATACCATTATATAGTTCGTGGTGAAACTCCAAAGAAAATTTTATTTACTGCGACAAAAACGTTTGAAGGGGAGTTTAGTGAAAGTGTAATTAAAGGTTGGCTAAAACGCTTTTTTATTAGGTTTTACACTCAACAATTTAAACGTTCTTGTATGCCAGATGGGGTTAGGGCAAGTGAATTATCCCTTTCGCCAAGGGGTGCTTTTTCACTTCCGTCAGATGGTAATTTAGATATGTTTTTAAAAGAGTTAGATTAGGAAAAAATTATGAACTTTAAAGATAAAAAATTATATTTATTAGATATGGACGGCACAATTTATTTAGGGAACACTCTTTTTCCGTTTACTTTAGAATTTATAAAAGCGGTAAAGGAAAACGGCGCAAGGTGCATGTATTTAACAAACAACTCTTCTAAAGGTGTTAGCGATTACGTTATAAAACTTAAAAATTTAGGTATAGATGCCAATAAAGAAGATTTTGTTACTTCTACAGATGCAACGGCAAAATACCTTTTAGAAAAAGGGTATAAACGCATTTATGCAATGGGCACTCCAAGTTTTGTTGAACACTTAAAATCTCAAGGGCTTTCTGTTACAGAAGAAATAGAAGATGAAATAGATTGCGTTTGTTTGGCATTTGACAGCACTTTAACATTTAAGAAGATAGAAGACGTTTGCAAAATTTTATGCAATAAAAACGTTGCTTACGTTGCCACTCATCCAGACTTAACTTGCCCAATGGAATATGGGTCTGTTGTAGATTTAGGCAGTTTGTTGGTTGGATTTTACAATGCAACGGGTAAAAATCCGGTTATTATTGGTAAGCCAGAGCCTACAATGATAGAACTTGCAATAGAACGTGCAGGGGTTAAAAAAGAACAAGCCGTTATGATAGGAGATAGGCTTAAAACAGACGTTTTATCCGGATTAAATGCAGATATAGATAGTATTTTAGTGTTAACGGGAGAAGATAATAGGGAAAACACCGAAAAATATAAAATTTACCCAACGGAAGTTCTAAATTCTATAGAAGAGATAACAAAACAATTAAAAAAATAATATTTAATAAAGTTTAAACCCAAAAGCGAGATGGCTTTTGGGTTTTTTGTTATATTTTTTTCTTTTAATTAATAAAATGCTATAGATAATATTTTTTAATGACAAAAAAGGATATAAATTGATAAAATTCGCTAAAAAATCTAATAAAAAAAGCCGTAAAATTTTGTTTGCCGTTTTACCTTTTAAAAAATGCGTTGCACTTATTATAGGAATTGTTATTTCCATTTTAGTTTGTTTTTCTTTTTTTAAAAAAGGTGGCATTTTAGGAGTAAATGCAACGGAAAGGCTTGTTCCCATTTATTCTGTTGATAGAGAAGACAAAGTTTTAGCCATTTCTTTCGATTGTGCTTGGGGTGTAGATTACACCGATAAACTGCTTTCCGTTATGCAAGAAGAAAATATAAAATGTACTTTTTTTATGGTAGAGTTTTGGGCGGAAAAATATCCAGAATATGTAAAGAAAATTTTTGATTATGGTCACGAAATAGGCACCCATTCTGCCACTCATCCGCACATGAATAAACTTTCGGAGAGCGCAATATATAACGAACTTTTCACTTCTAAGGGTGTTATTGAAAACATAACGGGCAAAAAGGTAGAACTTTTTAGAGCGCCTTTCGGGGAGTATAGCAACAAGGTTATTTCGGTGGCAAACTCTTTAGAACTATACACTATTCAATGGGACGTTGATAGTTTAGATTGGAAAGATTTATCTGCAACTGAAATTACCGAAAGGGTGGTTAAAAGGGTAAAAAACGGCTCTATAGTATTATTTCACAATCAGGGAAAACACACGGCAGAAGCCTTGCCGAATATTATTAAAACCTTAAAGGAAAAAGGGTATAAGTTTTTGCCCATTGGCGAACTTATATATAAAGAAAATTACAAAATTTTACAAAATGGCGTGCAAGCCAAATTATAGAAGTTCTTAAGGAGAAAAAATGAATAATTTAACGGAAAAAAACAACAGAGTATTTATCAGTGGGGAAATTGTTTCCGATGCAGAATTCTCTCACGAAGTTTATGGGGAAGGATTTTACGAAATGAACGTTTTAGTTCGCAGACTTTCAGGGCAAGCAGACCTTTTGCCTGTGACCGTTTCGGAAAGGCTTATAGAAGAATCTAATTTAACTAAAGGTTCTTTTATTACTGCGGTTGGTCAGTTTAGAAGTTATAATAAACTTATAGATAAAAAAAGTAAACTTATGCTTACGGTTTTTGTCAAAGAAATTTTAAATAACTTGCAAGTGAAAAATCCAAACAGTATTATGCTTTGTGGCTACGTTTGTAAACCACCCGTTTATAGAACAACCCCTTTTAACAGGGAAATTGCGGATATTTTAATTGCCGTAAACAGGTCTTATAACAAGTCCGATTATATTCCGTGTATTGCGTGGGGTAGAAACGCAAGGTTTGCAAAAACGCTTGAAGTAGGCGAAAAAATTTGCTTGTTTGGTAGAATTCAGTCAAGAGAATATCAAAAACGCTTTTCCGAAGATGATATAAAAATTTTAACTGCATACGAGGTGTCCGTTTCTAAACTAATTTCAGGCGATGCAATGGAAAGTTTTGATTTTGAAGAAGAGTTTCATTTAGGTGTTGGATTAGAAAGCGTGGGTGAAGATTATACACCCGTTTACACAGAATAATAAAAAATGGGCGGTAAATTCGCCCATTTTTATATTATTTAATTTAGTTTATTACCAAGGTAAATTTTTATCACAAATAATATAGTCAACTAAAATTGTTAACGTATTTTAAAATACGGCTTACGGTAGAAGAACCGTCCATTATTATAGTTCCCCTTGTGAAAAAGTTTGAAACTTTTTCAAATATTACGCTCGCCTTTAAAAAGGTTGACTGTCTTTTTTAAATTGCTTATAATTATAGTAAAGTTTTCAAACTTTTTCATAGATTTTCAGTAAATAAAGGAGATTAATAAATGGCAATAGTTACCATAGTCGGCTCTGGTATGATGGGTTCTGCGCTTGCTTTTCCTGCAAGGGAAAACGGGCACGAAGTAAGGGTTGTTGGAACACATTTAGATAGGGAAATAATTAAAGAGTGTTTAAAATCTAACAAGCACCCAAAATTTGATAGGCCATTTCCAAATGGTATTAAATTTTATCAAATAGAAGATTTGCAAACTGCTTTAGTTGGTGCAAACGTGGTTATAGGCGGGGTTAGTAGCTTTGGTGTAGATTGGTTTGGAGATAACGTTTTGCCTGTTATTCCGGAAAGTGCAATAGTGTTAACCGTGACAAAAGGGCTTATGGACACAAAAGAAGGCAAGCTTTTAACCTATCCAGAGTTATGGGAAAACAAACTTAAAAGCCTAAATAAAAAACTTTCCCTTAATGCCGTTGGTGGGCCTTGCACGAGTTACGAGTTGGTTTCACACGACCAAACGGAAGTTTCTTTTTGTGGGAAAGAGTTGGAAAAGTTAAGTTATTTAAAAGAAATTATGCAAACGGACTATTATCACGTTAGCATTACAACCGACGTGGTTGGTGTAGAAAGTGCCGTTGCACTTAAAAACGGATATGCGCTTGGAATTGCGCTTACCATTGGTTTGAATCAAAAGAATTTTAAAGAAGACACCTTGCATTTTAATTCTCAGGCGGCGGTGTTTGGGCAAGCGACTAAAGAA
>JAGBSS010000023.1 GCA_017631725.1 Clostridia bacterium
CTGAAAAATTCGGTTTAGATATATCTGATAAAGAAAAAAATGAAGCAATAGATTTAATTATTGAAAAATTCCCATCACCAAGTTCATTTGGTGATAAAGCCGGTGATAAGGTTTATATGATTAACAACTATAAAACCGGTAATTTTGGTTTAGGTGCAGCACAAAGGCTTTCCACCTCCTCTACCTTCACTTTAACCAAAGGAAAATATGCTAAACTATCAGTTTGGGTAAAAACTGCTAACTTAAACGATGGCGGCACAGGTGCAAACATTAAACTTGTAAACACCTTAAACAGCGTAACCCAAGCATCTTATAACATTTACGATATTAACACTGCAAACGTGACTGACAATAATGGTTGGAAACTTTACACCATTTTTGTTAAAGCAGATGATTTTGCAACTTCTACTTTAAAACTTTCTTTAGGTCTTGGTATGGGCAACGGTGCTAACAACGCACAATTCTATACAGAAGGCACAGCTTTCTTCGATGGCGTAAACTTTGAAGAACTTACAAAAGCAGAATTTGAAACGGAAACTGCAGGTAAAACCCAAATAGATTATAAGGTTGTTAAATATACTGATTCTAACACAACAGATGCTTTAAGAATTAAAAGCGGAAATGGAGATTATTATTACTACTCTCTTTCTACTGAAGATTCTATTTTAGCTCACACAAGCAATTATTATAAACCTTTAACAATAGACGTTAGTGGTAATGACACCTTTTCTTCTAAAGATGTTAATGGAGAACCAATTACAAGCAAATATATTTTAGGTGAAAATTCTAACGTAACAGTGAAAAAAGATGCTTCATCTATAACCTTAACTGATATCAAAAATGCGGCTTATACCTTAACAATTAGAAGTACAGATTTTAAAGTTGCTTACGAAAGTTATTTCTACCTTACCTTTAAGGTTAAAAACAATTTAAGCAAATTAGATTCCAGTGACGGAATTAAAGTTTACGTTCATGACGTTTATGGTTCTGAAAAAGATATAATAACTGCAAATTCCACCACTTTTGAAAAAGGTGAAGATTGGACAACTTGCTCGATTGTTCTTCAAAACAACTTCCCAAATGATGCACAATATATTAACGAAAAGGAATTCTATATTGTAATAACCATTGGTCCAGACATTGTTGATACATCTTCTAACTTTGCAAATGGTGAAAGCATTATTATTAAAGACTTTATGTTTGCAACAGGCTCTAAAGATTCTGAAGCAGAAAATTATAACTTCTATAAACTTTTCTCTACAGCAATTACCCCTGTAGCATTAATTAACGGTGAAAAAGTTGACTACGTAGCAGATAGCGATACAGAATATTACGTTTTAAACGTAGCACCAAGCGATGCTGGTACAATAACCGCTTACCCTGCTATTCCACAAGAATACACTGGTGTAACAAGCGACCACATTTACGTTAGCAAAACAGGAAACAACCCTGTTTCAGATGATAGAAGTGGCAACGTTTCATCTAATAGTCGTGCAGGTTTAATTAACACAAAATATTTAGATGAATATGAAAATAATGGTTTAACAGACATCAAATCCGCTCTCGGTTGGAAGGAAAGCCAAGATAATATTCAACCTTTAATGATTTACAATGCAGATAAAGATAGCTACGGCTACATTGGTGCAACAACACTAGTTTCTGCATCTACTGTAGATTCTAGCATAAATTGCGTAACCTTTGAAGTTTCATTAAAAGTTGTTGGCAACGCAAAAGCATTTATTTACGTTGTCGACCTTTCTTCCCCAGATAAAGACGTTATGACAATTGACGTTAGCACCAACACCAACGGCGTAAAATATGTTGATGAAACAAACATTGGCGAAAAACGTTTAGCATTTGAAGGTATTACCGAAACAAACGGCTGGGTAACATATAAAATTTATATTGTTCAAGGAACAGAAGATAAAAATATTCGTATAGAACTTTGGAACGGTTCTCGTGATGGAAGCGATAAATCAAAAGGCTACGTATTCTTTAACGGAATTCAAACTGCCGTGTCCGCAAACCAAATTTACCCTAACGATTATACCGATATAACCGGTTCTAACAACCCAATTGCTGAAAATTACTCTTCTCTTACCGAAAAATACTTATATAAACCTGTATTAACGGAAACAGAAAAAGAATTTAACAAGAAATATCCAGATAGCGCAGTTTCTCACGCAGCTAACTACATTTGGGCTAAATCAGAAAAAATGATTTATGCAGCATATAACTTACAAGACCCAATTATTGTTGACCCATTTGACAATATTAACGAAGATGCTGAAACAGAAGACGGCGAAGAAACAACGACAAACGCAGGTTCTTTCTGGCTCTCATTATCAAGTATAATTTTAGGTGTTGCTCTTCTCTCTGCAATTATTGCTCTCGTTGCTAAAAACGTTAGAAGAAAACGTAAAGCAAATGCGAGCGATGCAAAAGTTCACTATAACGTAAGGAGCAGATCTTCTATTGTTAAGAAAGAAAAAGAAAAGAAACAAGACTTTGAAGCATACGTAGAAGAAGATGAAGAAGATTACGTTGTAGAACCAGAAGAAAATGTTGAAGAAACAACCCAAACTCTTGACGAATATATTTATAGCGACGTTCAAGACTTTGGCGAAACAGAAGAAAACATCTCCTCTGATGATAGCGAAAACAACTAAAACAAATTTAAAACTAAAACAGGTTTGACTATTTGTCAAACCTGTTTTTTTATACATTATTATATAATATATTATAATTAAATAAATGTTTTATCCAATTCTATTCAATACCTTGTTCGCATTTCTTTTTATTCTTTTTAAATAAAATTACAAATGCAATTATTTGACCTATTGCACAAATTGCCCAAGAAAGCGGATAACAAGTAAATAGAACGCCAAGTGTGTGATATTTTGCAACGTTAAATATAGTAAATATCCAAATTAATCTTGTTCCACAGATAGCAAAAATTGAAATTAACGTTGGCGTTAGAGAATTGCCCATTCCCCTTTGCGCACCTACAAATATTTCTACAATAGAACACAAAAAGTAAAGTCTTGAAACTATATTCATTTTTATCATAGAAGCATCAATAACTTCTGGGGTTTTACTAAATAAAGAAGTAATATTTCTACCAAACAATGCAACCAAATTACCAATAATTATTCCACAAACAATGCCGGAAATTAAAGCGTAAATAGTCACTTTTTTAACTCTATTATAATTTCTTGCACCTACGTTTTGCCCAACAAACGAAATTACTGCTTGCGAAAAACCATTCATAATAACGTACACAAAGTTA
>JAGBSS010000024.1 GCA_017631725.1 Clostridia bacterium
CACAAAAAAATATTGCAAGAGGCTTAAACCTTTTTTGTGCAAACAAGGTAAACACCGTAAAGGTCATAGGCAATGCGTAAATGTAAGCAATCCACGTTTTACCTGAAAGGCTTGGAAGTATCATAGAAGAGAAACAATAAAACAGGGTTGCAACAAGCCAAATAGATGCTGCTTGCAAAAAAAAGAAGAAAATGTTTTTGTCATACCTAAAAAGTGGTTTTATTTTTCCCATTGCAGGTTTTTTAATAAGGGCATCTATTGTGACGCCATAAAAATCTGCAATTTGTTTTAAAACCGCAAGATCAGGGACAGATTCTGCACGCTCCCATTTAGAAACTGCTTTGTCAGAATAATTTATTTTTTGTGCGAATTCTGCTTGGGTAAGTTTATGTGCCTTTCTGTATTTTATTAAATTTTCCGCAAGGTTTTGTTTTACGTCCATATTTAGATTTTACCAAAAAAACCTTTGTTTTGCAAGTAAATCGATATAAATTTTAACAAATTCTACTGTTGGTAGAGTCGAAATTTGTCACTCTCCGATTAGGGAAATATTATTAGAATTAAATTTTTTAAAAAGCGTTGTAAAAAATTTTTTAATTTGATACAATTTGTATTGCAAATAGGAGGCAGAAATGAAAGTTGTAATTTCAGCAGAATCGGCGGTAGATTTATCCCCCGAACTTTTAAAAGAATACAACATTAAAACCACACCTTTTACAATTTTATTGGGTGATGACGCTCGTTTAGATGGAGATGTTACACCAAGTGAAATTATAGAGTTTGTAAAAAGCACAAACGTTTTACCAAAAACAAGTGCGGTTAACCAATTTCAGTTTGAAGAGCACTTTTCAGAGATTTTAAAAGATGCAGATGCAATAGTTCACTTTTCAATTTCTTCTGAAATGAGCAGCGCATATTCAAACGCAGTTGAAGCGGCTAAAAACTTTAAAAACGTTTACGTAATTGACTCTCGCTCTCTTTCAACAGGTATAGGTCTTTTAGTTTTATACGCAGCAAAATTAGCACAAAAGGGTGCATCTGTAGAAGAGATTGTTTCTTCCGTTTTAAAAAGAATACCTTTCGTTCAAGCAAGTTTTGTTCCAAGCAGATTAGATTATTTGTATAAAGGTGGCAGATGTTCTTCTTTAGTTTATTTTGCCGCAAACGTTTTCCAAATTAAACCCCAAATTATGGTTAAGGATGGGAAAATGACGTCTGGGAAAAAATATCGCGGAAGGTATGAAAGCGTTATAGTTAAATATGTTAAAGAAACGTTAGAAGAATTTAGCAATCCCGATTTAGAAGAAGTTTTTATTACTTACACCACGGCATCTTCGGAAATTGTAAATGAAATAAAGCAAGTATTAATAGAACGTGGCTTTAAAAACATAAGGGAAACGATAGCGGGTGGAACGGTTACAAGCCATTGCGGAGAAGGTACTCTCGGCGTATTGTTTATTAACGACGGATTAAATAATTAAACTTAAAAAAGTAAAGGTTGCAAGTGTTAAGTTTGCAACCTTTTTGTTTGTATAATTTTTAAATTATTCACTTTAATATTCAAAAAAGCGGTAAAATAATATAAAATATTATTAAAAAAACTAAAAATATTCAAAAATCATTGACTTTTTACATATGTAGTGGTAATATTTGCACATAAAAAGCAATTTTTCAAAAGGAGAAATTATGAAAAAGAGAATTATTTCTTTAATGCTCACTTTAGTATTAAGTTTAGCTTGCGTATTCGGTTTAACGGCTTGCGGTGGCAAAACAGTTAAAATCGGCGCACAAAACGACACTACCGGTTTTTATTATGCAGAATGCTTAAAAGGAACTGAAACTATTGGTTATACCGCACCTGCACTTGCTGCACAAGATATGAAAAACGGCAATGTTGATTATTTAGTTGTTGATAGAAGCACGGCAGTTTCTATAGTAAATTCAATTAGCGGTTTAAAAATGATTGATATTGCTTTAACAACCGAAGAATATGCTATGGCAGTAGATAAAAATCAAGCACAACTTTTAGCAGATATCAACGGTGTTCTTGCTTCTAAAACTGCAGAAATTGATGCAATTTATGCAAAATATAATGAAGGCAGAGAAGATGATTACGTTGGCGTTCTCGCAGGAAGCGTAGATTTATCTAATCAAGCCGGTCAATTAGTAGTTGCAACCAACGCAGAATTCCCACCATACGAATTTACTGATGGTGAAAAATTCTATGGTATTGATATGGAAATTGCAAAACTTATTGCGGATACTTTAGGTTTGGAACTCGTTATTAAAGATATGGCTTTTGAAGCAGTAGTTACAGCAGTTGACTCTAACGGAATAGACGTTGGTATTGCCGCTCTTTCCGTAACCGCTTCGAGAAAAGCTTTAGTTAATTTCTCTGCAGGCTATTTTACTGAATATCAAGTAGTAGTTTGTTTAGAAGAAAACACCGCTTTAGACGATGCAGGAACGGTAGTAGATATTTTATCTGTTCTTTGTGCAGGTCACTAATATAAAAACAACTAACCTAAAACTTAACGGCGGTTGCCGTTAAGTTTTTGCGTTAATTTAGGGATTTTTTATGGAATGGAGTAAGTGGTGGGCTGAGTTCGTTAAATATATGTTTACGAACAACGGCTACAAAAAGGTATTAGATGGACTTTTAAAAACGGTAGAAATTGCCGTGTTTGGTCTTATTATAGGTATAGTTATTGGCACGCTTATAGCAATTATAAGGGTAATGCCAAAGTATAATGCATTTGCCAAAATACTAGATAAAATCAGCACGATTTATGTGGCGTTTTTCCGTGGAACGCCGATGGTTGTTCAACTGTTAATTTTTCACTATGTTTTGTTCCCAATTTTGGGTATACATATAGATTCAGTAGTAGAAGCACTTTTAACCTTCGGTTTAAATTCGGGTGCTTATGTGTCTGAAATAATGCGTGGCGGAATAAACTCTGTAGATAAAGGTCAAATGGAAGCTGGCAGGGCAATGGGTTTAACTTTTTGGGCATCTATGCTTAAAATTGTTATTCCACAAGCAGTAAAAAATATTTTACCTACTTTAGGCAACGAGTTTATTTCTCTTTTAAAGGAAACGTCTGTTGTAAGTTTTATCGGCGTAACCGACCTTTATCGTGTTTTCCAACAATGCGGTGGAAAAATAGGAAGCTACATAATTCCATACATAGCACTTGCGATTATTTATATCTTAATGATAGTTTTAATTACCCTTTTAATTAGGTCACTTGAAAGGAGGTTTAA
>JAGBSS010000025.1 GCA_017631725.1 Clostridia bacterium
CTTTGGAGCTGGGGGAAAGAAAAGGCGGTAGCTTTAGTAGAATCTCTCCGTTCACCACGCGTTAGTTGGATATAAGTGGCAAGGCAACTTGCAATTCGGGTGGTACCGCGGATTATTTTTATTATTCCGTCCTGAAGCGTGGCTTTAGGGCGTTTTTATTTTATTAGGAGTGTTACTATGACAGAAAGAACCGAACTGAACTTAAAAATTCAGGAAATGGCGCAAAGAATTAAAGAACTTCGTGAGATTGTTGGCAAATCACCAGAAGAAATGGCTGCTGCTACGGGCGTTTCCGTAGAAGAATATCTTGCGTGCGAAAAAGGGGAAAGAGATTTAAACTTTGCCTTTTTATACCGTTCAAGTCAAGTTCTTTCAGTCAACGTCACCGACATTATAGAAGGTAAAAGCCCAACATTAAAGGGGTACACGGTCACACGTTCTGGGGCAGGTCAAAAAATTGCTAAAGCCCACGGTATGACCTATTTTAACATGGCTTATGCTTTTACAAATCGTATTGCAGAACCACTTTTTGTTAAAACCGAGTACGTTGTTGGCAACGAAGAAAAGGAAATTGAATGCACCACCCACGCAGGGCAAGAGTGTGATATCGTTATAGAAGGCAGTTTAAAAGTTAAGGTTGGCAACCACGTAGAAGTTTTACAAGCAGGCGACAGCATTTATTACGATTCTAACACTCCACACGGCATGATAGCGGTTGGCGGTAAAGATTGTTCTTTCTATGCAATAGTTTTAAACCCAACGGGTGAGCCTATTCCAGAACTTAAAAAGGTAGAAGCCGTTACTGGTGAATCTAAAAAGGAAAAAGACACCGAAGAACGTATATATAACCGCTTTATAGACGTTGAAGAAGATGAAAATGGCACTCCTGTTAGCATTAAATTTAAAAATACAGATGAGTTTAACTTTGCGTTTGACGTTGTAGATGGTTTGGCAGAATTAAAGCCAGACAAACTTGCAATGTTGCACGTTTCAAGAGATAAAACGGAAAGAAGATTTACTTTTTCCGATATGAAAAAGCACTCTTCAAGGGCTGCTAACTACTTTAAGTCTTTAGGTATTAAAAAGGGGGATAGGGTTTTATTAGTTTTAAAACGCCATTACCAATTCTGGTTTGCAATTTTAGGGTTAAATAAACTTGGTGCAATTGCAATTCCTGCTCCTAACCAATTACAAAGCCATGACTTTGAATATCGTTTTAATTCTGCAGGCATTTGTGCAGTAGTTTGCACGGCAGATGGCGATACGGCTAATCAAATAGATGCAATTGCAGATAATTGCCCAGAACTAAAGCATAAAATTATTGTAAACGGCGAAAAAGACGGTTGGCGTAATTTCGATGAAGAATGTGCAATGTTTAGCACTCATTTTGCCCGTACGGAAGATTCTCCTAAAGGCGAAGATTTTATGCTTATGTATTTTACTTCGGGAACGAGTGGCTATCCAAAAATTGCATCACACACTTATAAATATCCACTTGGGCATTTCCACACGGCAAAATATTGGCACGGTGTAGACCCTAACGGCTTGCACTTTACCATTTCAGATACCGGTTGGGCAAAGGCTATGTGGGGTAAATTATACGGACAATGGCTATCAGAAGGCGCAACCTTTGTTTACGACTTTGACAGGTTTGATGCTGCAGATATTTTACCAATGTTTGCTAAATACGGAATTACAACCTTCTGTGCTCCACCTACAATGCTCCGTATGATGATTAAGCAAGATTTATCGAGATTCGATTTCTCTTCAGTTAAACATATGACTACGGCAGGCGAAGCGTTAAACCCAGAAGTTTACCGCCAATTTGAAAAACTTACCGGTCTTCAAATACACGAAGGCTTTGGTCAAACGGAAGGAACTATGCTTGTTGGTAACCTTGTTGGTGCCCCACACAAGGTTGGTTCTATGGGTAGAAAAACCCCTGTTTACGACGTTGATATTGTAGATGCAGATGGGAATAGTGTTCCTGTAGGCGAAACGGGTGAAATAGTTGTTAACCTTAAGAAAGGCTATCCTTGTGGCTTGTTCAAGGAATATTATAGAGATGCAGAAAAGACTAAAGAGGTGTTCACCGATGATGGATATTACCACACGGGGGATACCGCTTGGCGAGATGAAGATGGCTTCTATTGGTACGTTGGCAGAATAGACGACGTTATTAAGTCATCTGGCTACAGAATTGGGCCCTTTGAAATTGAAAGCGTTATTATGGAATTACCTTACGTTTTAGAGTGTGGTGTTTCCGCTGCTCCAGATGAAGTTAGGGGACAAGTTGTTAAGGCAAGTATTGTCTTAGTTAAAGGCACAGAACCTACCGAAGAATTAAAGAAAGAAATTCAAACTTACGTAAAAAGCAAAACTGCGCCATATAAATACCCAAGAATTGTTGTATTCCGTGATGAATTACCAAAAACCACAAGCGGAAAAATCCAACGCAATAAGTTATAAAATTAAAAGAGTTCGGTATTATCCGAACTCTTTTTTTATTATAAAATATGTTTTATGGAACTATTGCGCCTATGTTTTTAAGTTTTTCTTTTAACTCGGCTAAATTAACCTTTTTAACCAAACAATTATTTTTAGAACAAAGTGCTGCAGAGACACCTGCCACTTGCCCCGTTGCCATACATGGTGCTTGCACCCTTATTGCACTTGTAACGTCTGGCTCGGCACTAATAATTTTGCCTGCAACTAAAATTCTTTTACTGCCTTTTGGAATAAGTGAAGAGTATGGTATTGTTGGTGTAATGCCATCTTCTAAATGTATTTTTTTAATACCTGTTGGCAAATGCTCGTCTATAGGGTAATAGGCATAGCAAACGGAATCTTTATAAACTTTGCCACTTAAATATTCGGCTGTGGTAGTTTTATATTCGCCGATAACGGTGGCAGATTCCCTTACACCGCACTCAAAAGCAAAGTCTTTAACGTGTAAGTTTTCAAGCCCGTTAAACTGCCTGTAAACGTTTATAATTCTATTTAAAGTTTGCCTTGCACTAATTTCTAATTGAGACTTACCTTCAGAAGTGGTGGTGTCTGGGCAGTATACGTGCATAGAAATTCTTTTAGCCATTAAGTGGTCGTAATAATTTCCGCCTTGAGTATCTTCTTTTTTAAGGTTGCCAAGATCTTGCTGTTCTTTAGCAAAGGCAATAAACTTTTCCTTGTCTATATTTTGGGGTATAAAACCATCTAAGTTATTAATGAGTGTGGCAGGCTGAAGGGTTTGCCTTTTTTCTACCTTAAAGCCGGCAAGGGATACTGCATTTGCATCGCCCGTGGCATCTATTAAACACTTGGTTTCAATGGTTGCAAGTCCTTGCTTTTTTGATAGGGTAAGTTTAACACACTTTTTGCCATCTTTAATCTTGCATACCGAAGTATGGTATAAAATTTCAGCATTAAGATCCAACAAAGTTTTTTCTGCTAAAGCCACGTAAGAGAATATATTAAACCTTGTTTGACCTAAATAATGTTTAAGTTTAGGATATTCGGTTGGGGGAGTAGGCATGCCACAATTTAACAATAAGTCGTAACAAGGTCCTGCTATAATTTGCTTTCCGTTAGCAAAAAATAGGCCTGGGTAGTTTACCCCGCCTGCCGTCATTGTTCCGCCAAGCATAGAGGATTTTTCTACAACTAAAGTTTTGGCACCAAGCATAGAAGATGCTATTGCTGCGGAAATGCCTGCCGTTCCGCCACCAATTACAACAACGTCGTACATTTTTGTCTCCTTAATACACGTTTTTAGAGTTTTCAAATATTATTGTTGGAGCAGTTGCCCAAGGATGAAATAAACTCGTGTTCCATTTTTGGTCTTTTCCCCACGCTTCAAAGGTGGTGGTTGCCCCTTCTTTAATCATATTAAGCCAAGCGTTTTCATCTGTTGCAAGTTCTACGGCTAAACGTGTTTTTCCCGCTTTAACCAAGCCCGCAAGAGCAAAATACGACATATATACACCCATAGAAGTAAGTTTTTTATCGCATATAAAGTTTATAATGCTTTGTTTTACTTTTTTATCGTTTGTGCCTATCTCAAATAAAAGAGGCAACACGTTAGAGTGAACTGAAGAGTGCGTTTTATCCGCACCATCGGTAAAAAGATTTGTTTGTTTATTTAAAAATGCGGTTATGAAAGAATTTTCCGCTTTTTTTGTTAATCCACTTGATTTTTTACCTAAAATTTGCGAAATCTTATCAAATGCCTTTAAAAAACCAATAAAGTGTGCGTTTATAACGTTGTGCACCCCTTTCCCAATTGGCCTTGTTATTGGGAAAGAATAATTATCTCTTAAATTTTCCGGCCAATCTACCATATTCCACTTTTCGCCTACACCTTCTAATAAAAAGGCTTTATTTAAATATGCCTTAAAGTAGTTTAATTGATTTTTTAAATAGGGGTAGGCGTAGTTTAAAAACTCCACGTCTCCATCTTGATTATAAATCCAAAGGGCAAGTGCAGATGTTAAAAGAGAATAGTCTGCAATTTCTTGGTTAAACGAACTTGTAGAAACTGCCATAAGCCCTTTGCAAATAAAACTTGAATTGCAAAAATCTTTAAAGCATTTTTTTATTAAAGTAGTGCTTTTAGTTAATACTGCGTGCGCTCTGCCAGAAACGCAAAGGTCACCTAAATATTGACCCTTTTCCCTTGTAGGACAGTCAACAAAAACTTCTTGTGCACCATATTTAACAGTGTTTCGGCAAAGATTTAAAACTTGTTTAAGTTTTTGGTTTTTAGTTTTAAATTTGCTTTGATTTTTAAATGGGTAGTGCCTTACGTTTTTAAATACGCTTAAAATCTCTACGCCGTTTGGAATTATAATTTCTGCATATCTAAACGCTTTATAATCAAACTGAATAAGTTTATCTTTTTTGCCAGAAAGCCACCATTTATCTACGTAGTTGCAGTTGCAACGCATATCGTGTTTAATCCTGCCGTTTTCCAATTCTTCACTATAATAAATGGTAATTTCATCACCTTTATTGCCCTTTGCGGTAATAGTAAGAGTGCCGGCACTTTCATAGCCAAAGTCTAAAAACATAACCCCGTTGTTTACCATTTTTGTCTTAAATGGTTGTTTATAGATAGCAATTGGCTCTATGGGGCTTTTAATTAACTTATAGTCTGCATTTTTATAAACGCAGGCGTTTTCCCAATTTTTGTCGTTAAAGTTTAATTTGTAAAAATCTATTTCTTTTGCGTTAGAATTATAGCCTTCTAAAACCTGTGTATCATAACCGGTTATACCAACGTTTTCATAGCCCGTGTGGGTGGAAACCTTAAAATTTTCATCGGAAACTAAAATGGTTTTTCCGTTTACCTTAAGGTCTAAGTAAAGCATACTTCTTAAATCGCCCGAAACCCAAACTCTGTTTATAAGACCTTGATAATAAGTTATAACGGCAATAACGTTTTTACCCTTTTTTAAAAATTTACTTACGTCTTTTTCCATATAAAAATAGGCGTTAGGGTAAGAAGGGGGTGGGCCTTGCATAACAAATTTGCCGTTTATGTAAAGTTTAAAATAATCGTCCGCCGTTATTTTAATTGTTGCGTTTTCAACGTTATCAGCAAAAAAAGACCTTCTAAATAGAGTGTGTCTATTCAAAAGTTCTTTTGGGTGTGTGAAATTTATAGGACCAAGGTTTTCTTTTTGGAAAACGTTTACTGGTTTTAAATTTTCAAAGTCTTTATGACAAATAAATTTTGCTTTCATGTTTTTTATTATAATACTAAATTTTTATTTTGTAAAGAAAAAAGCCTTTTAAAAAGGCTTTTAAATAAGTGCAAGTAAATTTACAACTAAAACGGTTACGCAAGATGCCACCGCTGTTAACGCAAGTGAGCGAGAAAGTATTGCAACGGTTATTGCCACAATTGTCCCCACCACACCAGAAACTAAACTGCCTGTGGAAAAGAATATGTACGGAAAGGTCATTGCAGATAGTACGGCATAGGGTAAATAGTAAAATAAACTATATAAAAACCGAGAACGAATTTTTTTTCTTAAAAATGTAAGTGGTATCATGCGAAGAATAAAGGTTACCACCGCCATAACAAGAACCATTAAAAGCATTTTAACCATTTTCGCCCTCCATTTTAACAGGGAATAAAAGTGCAGCAATTATAGATGCAATTAAAGCGGCAACTATAGATGCTACCCCCGTTAAAAGTTTATTAAGGGTGGGTACAAAGTATATTAGGCAAGATAGCGCTGTGGAAATTAAAACCACAAACCCTAATTTTTTGTTTTTTATAGCAGGGTTAGAAAATATTGCTATAAACATAGAATAAAGGGCTATTCCTAACGAATTTACCACCACAAGTGGCAAAACGTTGCCTAAACAAGCGCCGACAACCGTTCCAAGTACCCAACCGATATATGGGCATAAAATAAGTCCAAAAAAGTATTTAGGTGTTAAGGGCTCTTTTTTGGAAACGGCAACGCCAAAAATTTCATCGGTTATCCCCGCACTCATAAGCATACGCTTAATAGTGGAAACGTTTTCCACCTTTTGAGAAAGGGAAACACTCATTAAAAAATACCTTGAATTAATTACAAGTTGAGTAAAGATAATTTGCAAAAAACTTCCGCCAATAGCAATGATTTTTAAACCAGCAAGTTGACCTGCAGAAGTTAAATTTGTCATACTCATTATAATTGAAATAAAAACGGGAACGGAAAGAGCACTTGCCGTTACGCCAAAGGCAAGTGAAACGGGGAAATACCCAAGACCTATCGGTAGGCCATCTTTAACACCCTTTTTAAAGGTTAAGGGTTTAAAATTTTTGTTAGTGTTCATAACTTGTTCTTTTTAGATAGATAATATTTTTTGTAAATGGCGTATAAAATAAAAAAGAGCCATTAATAGCAAAAAAATCGAGAGCCCTGAACTCTCGACTTGGTGCGCCATCAGGGATTCGAACCCGGGACACCCTGATTAAGAGTCAGGTGCTCTACCAACTGAGCTAATGGCACTTAGTGGTGGCTCATCGGGGAGTCGAACCCCGGACACCGTGATTAAAAGTCACGTGCTCTACCATCTGAGCTAATGAACCGTATATTTGGCAGGGGTGGCTGGATTTGAACCAACGCATGACGGAATCAAAATCCGTTGCCTTACCGCTTGGCGACACCCCTACCGCCCAAAAAATTGGAAATGGGGCGGGTGATGGGAATCGGACCCACGACCTCAAGGACCACAATCTTGCGCTCTAACCAACTGAGCTACACCCGCCATGATGGTGCGCCTGAAGGGATTCGAACCCCTGACCCTCGGCTTAGAAGGCCGATGCTCTATCCAACTGAGCTACAGGTGCATAATGCCTTCGCCTGAAGGAAGTTTGGAGCGGGTGATGGGAATCGGACCCACGCTGCCAGCTTGGAAGGCTGGAATTCTACCATTGAATTACACCCGCAACATTCTTTCTGGAAACAATGCTAATGAATTATATCAAAATGTGATTTTATTGTCAACTGTTTACTGATTAAATTTTAAAAATTTTGTATAAAAATAATTTGGGGCATAAAAAAGAATTATATGCTAATAAACGCTAAATTTTTACTAATAATATTTTTTCCTTAAAAATTTTCAAAAATAATTTGTAAACAGTTGACATTAAAATCACATTTTGATATAATTCATTAGCATTGTTTACAGCATAA
>JAGBSS010000026.1 GCA_017631725.1 Clostridia bacterium
AAAATTTTGTAGAAAAATAAAACGTTTATTTAAGTAAAAAAATATTGACTTTTTAGTCAAATAATTTAAAAATCGCTAATAAATTTAGTTGACTTAAATTTAAAAAAATAATATAATTTTTATATTGACTTTTTAGTCAAAAATATAAGGAGCAAGCATGAACAAAGACCGAAAAAGGGAGATAACCGAGGCAGCGTTAAAAGTCTTTTGTGAAAAGGGGTTCGAAGCCACTACAATAGACGATATTTCAAAAAAAGCAAAATGCTCGCACGGGCTTTTTTACCATTATTTTAAAACTAAAAAAGAACTATATAATTCCGTTTTAGAAATTGCAAATGCAGAAAAAATTTCAAAGCTATGGGCGGAAATTAACGCCACGGAAAACTATGTTGAAAAATTAAAAATCTTTTTAACAGACACATTTAATTCGGTTAAAAAAGATGAGATTTTTTCTTACTTTTTTTACTTTACAATTACAAGGCGATACCACTTTAAAGAAAGCAATATTATCCCCCCTAAACCATTAGAAAACATTAAAGAAGGAAAACTAAAGCCAATGCTTTTTGCCCTTATAGACTTATTTAGAAATGGGCAAGAAAAAGGGTATTTTTCTAAAAAAGGCACGCCTGAAGAATATGCCACAATATTAAACAATATAATAAATGGCACAATAGTTAACTATATTATTACCCCAAAGAAATTTATTAAAAATCTTCCTACTCCAAACGTAGACCTTATTTTAGATTTTTTTAGCAAAGGAGACCATAATGAAGAAAAATAAAAACAAAAATGATATTGGTTTTTTTGCAGCTGCAAAAATTCTTTCTAAATCTATTAGAGAATACAAAAAGCCATCTTTTTTAGCACCAATTTTCGTTGCTTTAGAAGTTGTTATAGAGTGTCTTATCCCCTATTTAATGACCTTGCTTTTAACCGATTTAGACGTTGTCGGTTCTACTGGCAAAAACGTGCTTGGCGTTGTATTAAAATATGGCGGAATTTTACTTGGAATGGCGGTTTTATCTCTCACTTGCGGTGCTCTTTCCGGTAGGTTTTGTGCAATTGCATCAAGCGGATTTGCTAAAAACATAAGAAAAGATATGTTTTACAAAATGCAAGGCTTTTCTTTTAAAAACATAGATAAATTTTCTTCTTCAAGCTTAGTCACCCGTATGACTACAGACGTTACCAACGTAGAAATGTCTTATATGATGATTATAAGAACGGCAGTTCGCTCTCCTTTTATGCTTATATTCTCTATAGTAATGGCATTTACCCTAAACTCTCGTATGGCATTAATATTTTTATGCACAACACCTGTTCTTGCCATTGGTTTAGGTCTTATTATGAGCAAAGCTATTCCATTTTTTAATAAAATCTTCAAAAAATATGACAAAATGAACGAATCTGTAGAAGAAAACGTTTCGGGTATGAGAGTTGTTAAATCTTACGTAAGAGAAGATTTTGAAAAGGAAAAATTTAACAAAGCAAGTGCTAACGTAAAAAACAATTTCACCAAAGCAGAAAAGTTGGTTGCACTAAACGGACCACTTATGAACTTTTGCGTTTATGCGGGTATTATTGCAATTTACGTTGTAGGTTCTATGCTTATAATTAACTCTAAAGGCTCGCTTTTAAAATGGACTGAACTACAAAGTTTTATGACCTATTCTTTCCAAATGCTTATGAGTTTAATGATGCTTTCAATGATTATGGTTATGATTATAATGTCAACGGCATCTGCAAAACGTATTGCAGAAGTTTTAACAGAAGAAAGCAGTATTACTTCCCCAGAAAATGCAATTACAGACGTTAAAGACGGCAGTATAGAATTTGACAACGTTTCTTTTAAATATTACGAAAAAGCAGAGTTGGATACCTTATCTAATATAAATTTAACTATTAATAGTGGTGAAACTATTGGTATTATAGGAAGTACGGGCAGTAGTAAAACTTCTTTAGTACAGTTAATCCCCCGTTTATACGATGTTACAAGTGGCAACATAAAAGTTGCGGGTGAAAACGTTAAAGATTACGATTTAACCACTCTTCGAAATTCTGTTGCAATGGTTTTGCAAAAAAACGTACTTTTTTCTGGAACAATTAAAGAAAATATGCGTTGGGGCAACAAAGATGCAACCGACCAAGAAATTATAGATGCTTGTAAACTTGCACAAGCACACGATTTTATCGAGCAAATGCCTGATAAATACGATACTTTTATAGAACAAGGCGGCGTTAACGTTTCGGGTGGCCAAAAACAAAGGCTTTGTATTGCAAGAGCATTGCTTAAAAAACCAAAAATATTAATTTTAGATGACTCTACAAGTGCTGTTGACACAAAAACCGATGCTTTAATAAGAAAATCTTTTAAAGAATATATCCCCGAAACGACAAAAATTATAATAGCACAACGCATAGCATCGGTAGAAGATGCTGACAAAATTATCATTATGGAAGGCGGTAAAATTACCGCGATTGGCAACCATAACGAACTTATGAAATCTAATTCTATTTATCAAGAACTTTACAACTCGCAAAACAAGGCAGGTGAAGAAAATGGCAAGAATTAATTCTAAAAATGCGGGCAATTTAAGGGCAGGTCCAAGACCAAAGGCTAAAAAAGGCACTTTATCAAGGCTTTTAAAAATGTTATTTTCGCAAAATAAAGCACTAATGTTTTTAGTGTTCTTTTGCATAATTATAAGTGGTGTTACAGGTGTTTCTTCTTCTGTATTTTTAAAACAATTGTTGCTTTTAATTGATAAAGGCTTATCAACCAATCTTGCAACTGTTTTAAAACCGCTTATTACCCTGTTTATTGTTATGGGAAGCGTATACCTAACGTCTGTAATATGCAACTTTATTCAGACAAGGACAATGGCTGTTGTCACTCAAAGGTTTTTACACCAAGTAAGAACGAGTGTTTTTAACAAAATGCAGTCTTTACCAATTAAATATTTCGACACTCATCTAACAGGTGATATAATGAGTTCGTTTACAAACGATACCGATGCTATAAGGCAACTTGTTTCGCAAAGTATCCCACAACTCTGCTCTTCCCTAATAAGTGTTACAACCTTGCTTGTTATAATGTTTACTTCTAGTATTTGGCTTACACTTGTAATGTTTTTTGGCGTTATGTTAATGACACTTGTCACCAAAAAAATTGGTGGTAATAGTGCTAAATTCTTTATCAAACAACAACGTTCTTTAGCACAAGAAGAAGGGTTTGTTCAAGAAATGATTCAAGGACAAAAGGTTGTAAAAGTATTTTGCCACGAAGAAGAAAGCAAAAAAGAATTTGACAAGAGAAACGATGCCTTGTGCAAAGATGCAACAAGCGCACACTCTTTTGCAAATATTTTAATGCCAATTATGGGTAATATTGGCAATATTTTATACGTTTTATTAGCATTTGTTGGCGGTATTTTAGTTTCGGTTGGCGCAAGAAACTTAACAATAACCGGTTTTGAGCCCTTACAAACCGATTCTAACACAATTTCTATGTTAATTACTACAATTGCCTTTTTACCAATAAGCAAACAGTTTACAGGTAATATTAGTCAATCTTCGCAACAAATAAACTCTATAGTAATGGGTCTTGCAGGCGCATCGAGATTATTTGAACTTTTAGATGCAACACCTGAAACCGATGAAGGATACGTTACCCTTGTAAGGTGTAAAATTTTAGAAGACGGAACAATAGAAGAGTGTGCTGAAAGAACAGGTCATTGGGCTTGGAAACACCCGCATAAAGCAGATGGAACTATTACCTATACCGAACTTAAGGGCGACATACAAATGCTTGACGTAGACTTTGGATACGTTCCAGA
>JAGBSS010000027.1 GCA_017631725.1 Clostridia bacterium
GGCGAGACCCACAAAACCTTGTCTAAAGTATTAAGCCTTGTTAGTATAACAAAATTTTACCCTTTTGTCTACTATTTTATTAATCTTTAACAAAAAAACTTGTCTTTTAGTTCTATTACAGAATCAACCTTTTCTATATAGGTCACAACGTCTTTTGGATTTGCTTGTCTTTCAATTCGATTTTCCGCAGAAAATACCTTTTTTGATATGCTTCCTGCCCCACAGGCAATATTATTGCTAATTTCTTCCATAACGTTAATGTTATAAACGCATTGTTTGTTAGGCTTGCAATATCCGGTGTTTTCTAAATTTCCCGCCATATATTTTTGCCTATATAAATAGTATGGCTCGTACCCATTTGTTAAAAGTTGTTCGTGTGCGTATTCGACCATACAACTAACGCCATTATCATCTAAAACTTGCTTTTCGTTTGCTAAATAAGAACCCTTTTTAACGCACAAGGTATGCACCGTTATATTATCTGGATTAAGCGAAATTGCCTTGTCTAAACTGAATTTAAAATCTTCTACACTTTCACCTTCTAACCCTGCAATTAGGTCCATATTGACAATAAATTGGTCTTTAACAAGGTCATATACCCTTAATATATCTTGCGAAGTATGATTTCTGCCAATTAACGCCAAGGTTTTATCGTTAAAGGTTTGTGGATTCAAGCAAATTCTTGTAATTTTATGGCGTTTCATAATCTCTATTTTGCTTTCCGTTATTCTATCCGGTCTGCCTGCTTCTACGGTAAATTCTACACCCGTGTTAATATCATCGAGTAAGGATAAAACTCTTTCAAACTGCTCGTCTGAAAGGGCAACGGGAGTGCCACCGCCAATATAAATGCTTTTTAAGTTCTTTACGTGGCGCTTTGCACAAATTATTTCCTTTTCTAAAGCAGTTAAGTATTCTTCTACTTTGTTTTTAGACCTGTTTACGTCTGCCGTTATAAAAGAACAATATTTGCATCTAGATGGACAAAATGGAATAAAAACAAAAAAGTCGGTAAGGTCGTCTGTTTTAGAATAAATTCCCTTTTGGGCGTTTAATACAGAATTAACTAATTGAGTTTTTTCTTTAGAAACCTTTAAAACGTTTGTAAAAAAATCCGTTACGTCTTCCCCTTCTAATTGGGCTTGATATGCAAGTTTTGTAGGGCGAATCCCCGTTAAAGAACCCCAAGGTTTATTCTCTCCATAAAAAGCAGATAAAGCCTTATATAAAGACAATTTTGCGTATCTTTTTATAAGCCTTTTTCTGACAATTGGGTCGTTACCGTTTTTTATAAAATTACCAAAAGCATAACTTTTTCCAGAGAAAGTAAAAGTATTTACCACCTTGTTTTCCGTTTCGGTAAAAAGATGAGTAATTTTTAAATCTTTCGCACCTTTAAAAAGGTCTTCAATTTCAATAAGTTCGCTTTCAAATTGTGTTAATGGTGTTTTAATCATTTTCTTTTATAAAAGGATTGTTTTTTCTTTCGTAATCTAAGGTAGTTTGTTCTCCGTGCCCCGGAAAAACGTTATAGTTGCCATTTAGAGAATATAATCTTTTTATTGAAACAACTAAATCTTGCCAACTACCCGTTATAAAATCTGTTCTACCAACACTTTCTTTTAAAAGTGTATCACCTGTAAAAAAGTTTCGTTTATGTGCAAAGTTTTGTTGAGTTTTTTGCGGTATAGGGGTATGATAATTTATATACAGGAGATTTTTTTATGAAAGAACTTATAAAAAACA
>JAGBSS010000001.1 GCA_017631725.1 Clostridia bacterium
CTATCAAAATCGTACGGTTGCATTTATTGAAAATGGTTCTTGGTCGCCACTTGCTGCTAAAATTATGAAATCTATGCTTGAAAATAGCAAAAATTTAACTTTTGTTCCAACTATCGTTACCATAAAATCTGCACTTTCAGCAGAATCAACCGAAAAATTAGAACAAATGGCAAAAGAACTTTGCTCTAACTATAACATCACAAAGTCAACTTTAAATAACGATGCATTATTTAATATTGGATATGGTTTATACGTTATAACCTGTAAAGATGGTGAAAAAGATAACGGATTTATTGGTAATTCTGTTACGCAGTTAACTGCAAATCCCGTTAAAATTGCCGTGACTATAAATAAATTAAATTACTCTTACCACATTATTAAAAAGACGGGAGTAATGAACTTGAATTGTATATCAGAAGAAGCCGATATGAAGTTGTTTGAAAACTTTGGTTTTGTTTCTGGTAGAGAAATGGACAAGTTTAAATATTATTCTTTCACTCGTTCTAAAAATGGACTTGCCGTTTTAAATAGTAAAATTAATAGTTTTATCTCCTTAAAGGTTTTAGAGTGTATAGATTTAGACACCCACGCAATGTTTATTTGTTCTGTTACTCAATCGGAAGTTGTAAATAACGTAGATACAATGACCTATACTTTCTATCAAAAGAACGTTAAGCCAAAGCCAACCGTTCAAAATGGCAAAAAAGCATATTCTTGTAAAATTTGCGGTTATTTATACGAAGGAGATGTTTTACCATCAGATTTTATTTGTCCGCTTTGTAAACACCCTGCATCTGACTTTGAAGAAATTAATTTTTAGGAGTTTTTATGATTAATTTAGATGCTTTAGTTTTGAAAATTAAAGACTTAAAGAAAATTTTAATAGAGGCAGGGCACTCTCTTTGACTTGGATAGTCTAAAAGAAAAACTTGCATTTTTAAAAGAGCAATCTGAAAAAGAAGAAGTTTGGTCAGATCTTAAAAAATCTCAACAAATATCTAAAGAAATTGCACTTTTAGAAAATAAAATTTTAGAGTATGATCAAGTAGAAAATATTTTAAATGGGGCAGAAGAAATTGTTGAGCTTTTAGCCCTTGAAGAAGATGAAGACACCTTTAATGAAATATTTTCAGAACTTTTTAAAGCGGAAAAACAATTAGAAGTATTAAGGCTAAAAACACTTTTAAAAGGTAAGTACGATAGTTTAAACGCACTTTTAACATTGCACTCCGGTGCGGGCGGAACTGAAGCTTGCGACTGGACGGAAATGCTATATCGTATGTATATTTATTACGCCGAAAAAAATGGATATTCTATAACTGAATTAGACAGGTTAGATGGCGATGAAGCGGGTATAAAATCTGTTTCATTTAAAATAGAAGGTGAAAATGCATACGGCTATTTAAAAGCGGAAAAAGGCGTTCATAGATTGGTTAGAATTTCACCTTTCGATGCAAATAAAAGAAGGCATACTTCTTTTGCATCACTTGAAGTAATGCCCGAAATTATTGATGATGAAGAAATAAAAGTTAACCCAGAAGACCTTAAAATTGATACTTTTAGAAGTAGTGGTGCGGGTGGACAACACGTAAATAAAACGGACTCTGCTATAAGAATTACTCACTTGCCAACGGGGATAATTGTTGCTTGCCAAAACGAGCGAAGTCAAACCCAAAATAAGGAAATGGCAATGAGAATGCTTATAAGTAAACTTATTGAAAAAAGAGAGTCTGAAAGGTTAGAACGTGACCAATCAATTAAAGGTGAAATTAAAAAGATTGAGTGGGGCAGTCAAATCCGCAGTTATGTTTTTTGCCCTTATACACTTGTTAAAGACCATAGAACAGGGTTTGAAGATACAAATGTTGATTCTGTTATGAACGGAAATATTCAAGCATTTATTAACGATTACTTAAAGAAATCACAATGAGTTATTTTGAAAAGGTTTTAAAAACTGAATTAAAAAAAGAACCACTTATTCTTGCGATAGAAACTTCTTGCGATGAAACTGCTGTTGCATTGATAAAAAACGGAAGGGAAATTGTTGCAGATGAAATTATAAGTTCTGCTAATTTGCACGTTAAATTTGGTGGTGTTGTACCGGAAATTGCATCAAGAATGCACACAACTGCAATTTATACTGCAACGGAAAACGCATTAAAAAATTCCGGTTATTCTTTTTCTGATATAGATGCCATTGCCGTGACCTACGGAGCAGGGCTTTTAGGTGCTTTATTAGTAGGTGTTTCTTTTGCTAAATCTTTAGCCTTTTCTCTCGGTGTTCCATTAATTCCCGTTAGCCACATAAGGGGGCATATTGCAGCATCTTATTTAGCAGATAAAACATTAGAGCCACCTTTTATATGTATTCTTGCAAGTGGTGGACATACTGCAATAATTGCTGTAGAAGATTATTATAACTTGAAAATTTTGGGCTCGACAATAGATGATGCGGTCGGCGAAGCCTTTGATAAAGTTGCAAGGGTTTTAGGTTTAGAATATCCCGGTGGTCCAAACGTAGAAAAACTTGCTAAACAGGGCAAAAACGTTGTTGAACTTCCTAAAATGCTTAAAAATCACGATAATCCTTTTGACTTTTCTTATAGTGGGCTTAAAACTGCCGTTATAAATTATTGTCATAAACAAAATCAATTAGGAGTAGAGTTAAACGGGGAAAATGTTGCTTGTTCTTTCCAACATGCAGCAATTAGCGTTTTAGCTTCTAAAGCAGTAAAGGCAATGGAACTTACCGGCTATAAAACAATAACCGTGTCTGGCGGGGTAGGTGCTAACGGATATTTAAGGGAATTGTTGCAAAAAGAAAGCCAGAAACATGGTTTTAAACTTGTTCTTCCCGAAAAACGCTATTGTACCGATAATGCCGCAATGATAGGCGCAGAAGGTTATTTACAATACAAAAACAAAAATTTTGCAGACCTAACGTTAAACGCAAGTGCAGTTGTAAGTTTAAATTAGGCGGGCGTGGCGAAACTGGCAGACGCTCAGGTTTCAGAATCCTGTGGTATTCCGTGCAAGTTCAAATCTTGTCGCCTGCACCAAAAAATAAAAAACGGCAGAAATTACTGCCGTTTTTTTAATGCTAATTTTTAGAATTTTAATAATTTTTATTTATTTTTTTAGATGCTATATAAATAAATGCTATAACCATTAAAGAGTAGCCTAAAATTATTAGTACGTGTGGATAAATTGCACCTAAACCTTTAACAAAAACTTGACTTGCAATTTGAGTTGTGTGAATAAATGGTAA
>JAGBSS010000028.1 GCA_017631725.1 Clostridia bacterium
ACGTTCAATATGGCCCATAAAGATTGCATAGAAGTAGAAGATACAATAGTTGCAAATTGTAAAACGGAAAATGGTGCGTATACCTTGTTTGCAACAAACGGCAGTCCAAAAGAATTTTTAGTTTCTTTAAACGTAAAAGCAAACGAAAAAGATTATTCAGTAAAAATATTTTCAGGCAAAGTTATGGTAAACGACAAGGTTATAGAACTTTCCGATTGTCAAGACTTTTACGGGAAACGTTGCTACGGCTCTGGACATAAAGGTTTAATTCAAGACTTTTACGATTGCGTAGAAACGGGTAGAGAATTTATGCTAAATGGCACCGAAGCGGCAAAAGTTGTTAAAATGATACTTGCCGTATATAAAAGCAACAACAATGAAATTAAGTTATAAGGAGAAAAATCTTATGCAAATGACTTTTAGATGGTATGGGGAAGGCAATGATAAAATTAAACTTTCCGATATTAAGCAAATTCCGGGTGTAGAAGGAATTGTTTGGGCATTACACGACAAAATGCCGGGTGAAGTTTGGAAAGAAGAAGAAATTGCCAAAGTAAAAGAACAGTGCGATAAATACGGCTTTAATATAGACGTTGTAGAATCTGTAAACGTTCACGATGATATTAAAATTGGTTTACCCACAAGGGATGGATACATAGAAAACTATAAACAAACTATTAAAAACTTATCTAAATTTGGCGTTAAGGTAATTTGCTATAACTTTATGCCAATTTTCGATTGGACGAGAAGTAATCTTTTCCACGCTCTTCCAGATGGATCTACTGCGCTTTTCTATGAAAAGGGTATGATTCAAGACGATTATAATGCAATGGCAAAATATATTTTAGATTTTACCGAAAAATATAATATGTCTTTCCCCGGTTGGGAACCTGAACGTATGGCAAAATTAGATGAACTTTTTAAAGCATACGAAGGTGTAACCAAAGAAAAACTTTGGGAAAACTTAAAATACTTTTTACAAGCAATAATGCCAACCTGCCGTGAGTGCGATATCAAAATGGCTATTCATATGGACGACCCACCTTGGGATATTTTTGGTCTTCCAAGGCTTTTAGTAGACGAGCCAAGTATTGACAGATTTTTAAAGATGGTAGACGATGAATATAACTGTTTAACACTCTGCTCGGGCAGTTTAAATGCTAACCCAGACAACAACGTAGCAGAAATTATTAGAAAGCATTGCGATAGAATTGCGTTTGCTCATATAAGAAACGTTAAACACTTTGAAAATGGCGACTTTTCCGAAGCAAGCCATAGAGATTGCGATGGAGACACGGGTATTTTAGAAATTTTAAAGGCATATCACGAGTGTGGGTTTAAAGGCTATATCCGCCCTGACCACGGCAGACATTTATGGACAGAAGGCCCTGGAACAGTTCGCCCAGGTTACGGCTTATACGATAGGGCGCTTGGCATAATGTATATGCTTGGTGCTTTAGACACGTTAGAAAAATTAGAAAAGGAAGGTAAGTGATTATGGATTTAAGCAATAAAGTTGTAGCAATAACGGGAGCAGGCGGAATTATTTGTAGCGAATTTGCAAAAGAACTTGCAAAAAAAGGTGCAAAAGTTGCTCTTTTAGATATCAATTATGATGCTGCAAAAAAATATGCAGATGAAATTGGTGAAAACGCTTTGGCAGTAAAATGTAATTGCCTTGAAAAGCAAAGCATAATAGATGCAAAAACTCAAATTAACGAAAAGTTTGGCGCTGTTAACTTTTTAATTAACGGTGCAGGTGGAAACAATCCAAAAGCAACTTGCGATAACGAAACAATGACCCCCGATTTAGAAGGCGTTAAAGACTTTTTTGCGTTAGAAGAAAGTGGCTTAAAGTTTGTTTTTGATTTAAACATTACAAGTGCATTTTTAGTAACTCAAGTTTTTGCCCCCGATATGATTAAAACGGGCGGAAATATTATAAATATTTCTTCTATGAACGCATATCGTCCATTAACTAAAATACCTGCGTATAGTGCGGCTAAAGCAGGCATTTCAAACTTTACACAATGGCTTGCCGTTCACTTTGCT
>JAGBSS010000029.1 GCA_017631725.1 Clostridia bacterium
ACAAAAAAAAGTCCATTACTTTAATTTCAACAGGAGATAAAAAGGGTGCATTTCTAATTTTTTTTACTACTACCCCTACTGATAGACCCAAATCTTCTAATCTACGTTTGCTTTTATAATCTAAATTGATACAAGTCACCCTTGCCGAGTCGCCTACTTTTAAATCTGAAAGTTTCATATTAAAATATATTAAAAAAATTTATATAATATGAAAAAAACCTGCCCAAAGGCAGGTTTTTTAATTAAATTTATAATTAGTCTTCGTTTTCAACGCATTTGCCAACAGATTCGTAAAGTTCAACAACTTCTTTACTTGGTTTTTTGGTTAGTAAGGTAACAACAATAGCAGAAACCATACTTAAAATAAAACTTGGTAATAATTCGTAAAGATTTGTGTTGTAAATAATACTCTTTAATGGCATTGTTACAGTTGCATAATATTCAAAGTTAAATAATACCATCCATAAAATAGATGTCACGAAACCAACTATAATACCTGTAACGGCGCCTTTATAGTTAAATCTTTTCCAGAAAAGTGAAAGAATAATAACAGGTCCAAATGATGCACCAAAAATTGACCAAGCGGCTGAAACAAGACCCATAATATCGCTTGAAACGAAAAGTGCAATTAAAAGTGCTACTATAGAAATAAAGGCAACGGCTATTCTGCCAACCCAAAGCATTTCTTTATTAGATGCTTTTTTACGAATTGCAGCCTTGTAAATATCAGACGAGAAAGCAGAAGAAGATGCTAAAAGTTGAGAGTCTGCCGTACTCATAGATGCTGCAATAATTGCAGATAAGAATATACCACCAATTAAAGCAAGCACACCTGGGCGGAATATGGTTTGAATAACCTTTATAAACACGCTGTTTTTATTTTGTACAGAAAGAGCATCACCTAAAAAGGTTCTTGCTAAAAGTGCAAATAAGGTAGAGAATAAAAGAATAAAGAAAAGCCATGCGATACCAATTTTTTGAGATTTCTTCATTTCTTTTTCCGATTTAATAGACATATATCTAATTAAGATATGTGGCATACCAAAGTAGCCTAAACCCCAAGCTAAACCGGTTAAAATATCCGAAATACTTGCCCAGTTAAATGAGCCACTTGATAATAAATTCCAGAAATTGTCAACGGGAACTGATGGATTGCCAACAGGACCACTTGTTTTTAAAACACCAAGAGTAATAATAGGAACAAGCATTAAAGCGGCAAGCATTAATAAGCCTTGGAAAAAGTCTGTCCAACAAACTGCGTTAAAACCACCTAAAAGAGTATAAGCAACAATAATAACTGCAGCAATAATTTGAACTGTCTTTTTATCGATATTAGGAATAATTGCCGTAATAACGTCGCCACAAGCGGCAATACTTGATGCAGAATAAATGCAATATGCAATAACAAAAATTATAGCACAAGCAATACGAAGAGTTGGGTTTTTAGCCTTAAAGCGGTTAGATAAAAATTCTGGAACGGTAATTGCATCCCCCGCTTTAATAGCAAAACGACGGAGTTTTGGTGCAATAACAAGCCAAACCACGATAGTTCCTATTAAAAGACCAATAGAAATCCAAACTCTACTTAAACCAAAAGCAAAAATTGCCCCCGGAAGACCCATTAATACCCATGCACTCATATCAGAAGCGCCTGCGGAAAGTGCAGCAACTGCACCACCCATATTTCTTCCGCCAATAAAGTAATCTTTTTCAGATTGGCTTTTCTTTTTAAAGAAAAAGTAGAAGCCAATGCCAAGCATTGCAACGAAATAAACAATAAATGCTATAAGTTCGTAAATGTTCATTATATTACCTCGCTATAGAAAATTTAACAATATATAAGCCTTCTGCATAATAGATAAAATAAAGTGTGTTTTCTTCTATTTCAGAATATGGCATAGAGTGACAATTTGGACGTTGTGGGTCTAACACTAATTTAGACGTGATATCCTTACCACCTTTTAAAACTTTAGTAGCCGTTAAGATAAGTGGATAATCTAATCCGCCACCTGCACCCCAAGTAGGAACGTCGGCAAGCGGTACAACTTTTACCCCGGATTTGTTTTTAAGGGTGTTAGAAACTTGCATATCCGTTAATATAAGAACGTTTTCACATTCTATATTAGAATTACAGAAAGTAGAAAGTGCTAATTGTGATTTTTGTATATCACTTCCATCTTTAGTTCTTGCTACAAAAGTACAATTTTTCATTGATGAAAATTTCAAATATCTACCTAAAAGACCTTGATAGTCAGGGCCTGCTGTACCATCAGTATCGGAAAGGTGCGTTCTTGCCATAGTTCCATCTATATAAACGTTTTCAAGTCTTCCTTCTGCGTGACTACCAAAAATACCAAAACCTGGGTCACCACCACTTGTGCCAATAATTTCAAAATCGGTTATGTGTAAATTTTTAAATACTGCAGTAGATAAGCTATGTCCAAACAACGAATATCTCGTTGAGAAGTTTTTAAGAGCGTGTCCCCTGCCGTCTATAATTCCTTTAAATCCGTGTAAACGAGTACTGCTACCGCCATTACCATTGTTAACATAGTTTTTTATTTCTGCACCGCTAAAGTTAATGTCGTTGCCTAAAATAAAATATCCATCCCAATCAGATTGGCTATCAGTTCCGGCAGCATTCTTTGCACCACCAACATTTGCAATTGGGAGCAACAATGTTTTATCGCTATTATTTAAATCATCTGCAGAATCTATAATGAAAGTTGCAATATCAATGGTGTATTCGTAAACTTCTTCAGTGGTTTCTAAGATAATTTTTTTATCATCACCGATGGTAAACGCATCTGCTTGAATAGAGATAAAGTCGCCATAATTATCAAGTTCAAATTCATTTAATTTAACACTATTAACCCAAACATTAACAGCATCACCACTAAAACCTTCGATATCTAATGCAACGGGAACAACATTTCCGTCTTTAATATCTTTTAAGCCGTGATATCCTAAATCTTCGGTTATGGTTGCCGTTGGAACACCCGAACTTGAGCCCCCTGGGTTAGAACCACCACCAGAGCCTTCTCCGCTACCAGAGCCACCTTCTCCACCATTTCCGCCGCCTGAACACCCAACAAAGGTGAAACATAACGCTGTTAAAATTGCAAATAAAATAATTTTAAATTTTTTCATTGTAATATTTTACTCCAAATCAAAATTTATAACTTTTAAATTGTTTTCCCATAAAATGGTAAAGGTTGAAGTCACATCCCAAACGCCAAATGGAATTGTAATTTTATTATTTTCGTATTTAACTTTGCTTGTAATATCTGCCCCATCTTTAAGAACTTTTTTAGGTGCAGAAGAATTATTTAACACGTAGGCTTCTCCAAATGAGAGAGTTTGCTTAGTTAAACTTGAGGAGGTAGAGAAATTTCTGCCACCACTATAAAAGTAATTTTCCGGAATGGCATAATCGGAAACCATATATGTGTTAGTAAGATTAGACCATTTAGTCATTTTTCCAAACAATCCAGAACTTGTTGTTGGTCTTGTGCCTGTTCTTAAAATAAATACGCAATTTGAAAGTCTACTAATATTACTTGCATCATGTCCAAGAATACCTGTTCCGTTGCCGTTTAATGTAGATTCTATATAAACGTTATCAATATTTCCATAAATAAAATAACTAAATAAACCTTCTGAAAGAGAACCTTTAAACTCTAAATTTATAAATCTAACGTTTTTAAAGTAGCCCGTGCTTTCCATATTGCCAAAGAAAGAACACCAACCATTATAGTTTGTTGAGTCTATGCAGGCATTTATCATAGCGTGACCAAGTCCATCGAATGTACCATTAAAACCGTATTTTTGACTTTTTCCACTTGGAAAACCATATTTATTATATGCCCAAGAAGAAAACTCGATATTTTGTCCTTTAAAATCTATATCATTTCCTAAAACAACGTAGCCACCCCAACGATTTCCCTTTTCATATGC
>JAGBSS010000002.1 GCA_017631725.1 Clostridia bacterium
ATTAGAAACCGTGGTATCCCTGCAGAAGCGTTAAAAGATTTTTGCGAAAGAATTGGTATTTCTAAAGCCAATTCCGAGGTTCAAATTAGTTATTTAGAAGCACTTGTAAGGGAATATTTAAATATTCACGCAGAACGTGCTATGGCGGTATTAAAACCTTTAAAGGTCACAATATCGAACTATCCAGAAGGGGTTACCGAACAATTAGATTTTGACATTAACCCAAATGAAGAAGAAAAGAGAACGAGAAAAATTAATTTCTCTAAAAACATTTATATCGATAGTGACGACTTTTCTTTAGCACCCCCACCAAAGTACTTTAGGCTTAAAAAAGATGGCTACGTAAGGCTTAAAAACGCATACATTATTAAATGTGATGACGTTATTTTTGATGAAAGTGGCAACGTTACTGAACTTATATGTTCTTACGTTAAAGAATCTAAAAGTGGCAACGATACTTCTGGCATAAAGGTTAAAGGTGTTATTCAATGGGTAGAAGAAAAAGATGCTATAGACGTTAAGGTTAGAAAATACGGCTACCTTTTAAATGATGAAGAATACGCTGGTCAAGATTTCTCTCTCCGTATGAACAAAAACAGCGTTTCAGAGTTTAACGGCAAAGTAGAATCTTACGTGTTTAGTGGGGAAATGGATACTCCTTACCAAATTTTAAGAACGGGCTACTATAAACGTTTAAAGGTAAACGGACAAGAAATTTTAAGCGAAATAGTTTCCTTAAAAGATAATTTTAATAAGTAATGATAAAATCTCCACCTTAATGGTGGGGATTTTTAATTTATGTATTGACAAGTTTGGGTATATAAAATACAATAAAAGAAAAGGAGATTAACAATGAAAAACAAATTAAAGAAACTAACATCAATTTTACTATTTGCAATTTTAGCCGTTAGTTTGGCTTTTAGTTTTGCTTGTGGTAGTTCTACCTTTAACGGAAATTATAAAAAGATTTCCGCAGAAGAAATTGCAAATTATTCTACCCAAATAGAAAACTCTAAAGATGGTGGAAAAATAAATTTTACAGATGGGTATGAGGTTGTTATAAAAACAAATATAACCGGAATATCAATTAATTCTAACTATAAATTCACCACCAAAAACGGCATTATAAATCTTGCTCTTTTAACCATCTTAAAAACAGAATCAAGCACAATTAAAACCAATATTTACTACGATGGAGAATATGCTTATTGTGATTTTGCAGTGGGTGGTCAAACTGTAAAAATAAAACAAGAAATAAATTATGAAGACCTTTTAGAAGAATTTGCCGATATTCCAGATGTAGATTTTATAAAAATTTATAGCGAATTAACAGAATACGCAAAAGACGTGTTTGTTGCAATGGCAGAAGAAACGGAAGACCAAATTAAAATTAAACTTGAACTTCCAAAAAATTCTCGTTTATCTGGCACTTATTTTTCCAAGTATCAAGCATCTTTTGTTTTTGATAAAAATTATAATGTGCAAGCAATACGTTGTATTTCAAATAGCGTTATAGAAGGTATTAAACAAAACTTAACTATAATTGTAGAAACGTTTAACGGCAATATCTCTATGCCAAATTCAGCAGATTATATTTTAGGTGAAATTCCAGAAATTTAAATTTTTAAAGGCTAACTTTCATAGTTAGCCTTTTTTTATGTAGCATTTCTAATTGCCAAAACTTCGCCGTTTAGTGCGTTTAATAGAAAAGCAACGTTTTTAACGTTGTCTCCGTTAAATTCTAAAAAATAATAGCATTTTTGGTTGATAACACTAATTTTAAGTATAATATTCGCGGTAAAATTGCCATTTTTATCCGTGTAATGCTTTATTAAACCCTGTTGATTTTGTTGTAACGAATTTAGTGCTTGTTTAATAGATATAACGTTTTTGTCTATAACCGATTTAAGGTTAATTAACACTTTTTCATTACCATAATTAATTTCCACGTTTAACTCTTTTTGTTTTAAATTGGCATTTGTAAAATTAACGTGTAAATTACTATAAAGTGGGTCAAAGGCAAACTTTTCTGTATAATCTTTCCCGTTCAAATTAAAAGAAATATAATAACTAACGTTTGCAGAAACCAATCCGTTCAAATAAAAACTTAAACAATAAACTTTCTCATCGTTTACCTTTTTCCAATAATTATTACAGGTGACGGAAATGTCGTTTTGCTCTCCACTTAAAATATCGCTTTTAAAGTAAACTACCTTTTCTTCTAAAAATTTAGAGTTGTAGCAACCACCAAAAAATAAACAAGATATAAAAAACGCCATTAAGATAACGGAAATTTTTAATTTTTTCATAATTTTACCCGCCTTTTATAATAGACTATGAAAAAAAGCGGGCATAAATAACGAAAAATAAAATATTTTAGGTTTTTTCCCTTGATTTTTAATGTCGATTTTGCTAAAATAGAAAAAATACTTTTTTAAAA
>JAGBSS010000003.1 GCA_017631725.1 Clostridia bacterium
GTTTTTCTGTTCTTGAGGGGTAATGAAAACTTTTTTAACGCCAACGTTGCCTTCAATAATTTGTTTGTCGCTGGGTTTTTCTCCGATTGTATCTCTTATTGCTAAATAAGCAGAAACATCACCTTTTGCCGCCTTGTTAATCAATGCATTCGTGATGGCTATTTCGTTTATCTCGCCTGTCTCTTGATTTGCTAATCTCAAGGCTACTTTCATTATTTCAGCAAGAGTTTTTCTTTCTGCAATCTTGGCGTTTGTTATTGCAGCACCCTTCCTACCGTTTTCAACCCGTTCGGCCCGACTAAAATCTTTCAGGTTTTTCAGGCTGTTTTCATTCATCTTGCGTTTAGCCATAGCGCACCTATTTGATTTGTCTTAATACTAAACCTAATGAAGTTTGAAGATTTTCTGCGATATTACCGATTAAGTTTTCTTCGCCCTTTGATAAACCTTCAAGTCCTTCTATGTGTTGAAGCGTTAGAATCAATAAAGATGATAAAGATATAAAATTTGTTTTATCTTCATCAACTATTGCCGGTATTACTTGGGCAGCATCCGTCAGGTATTCTTTACTTGATAAGGGTTCTTTGTCTGAACCTAAGAAGCAAACTTCTTTAAGGCTGTCAATATAATCACTTATATTTTCTTGCACTCTGTCAACAAGAAGATGCTTTGAATAGAATGCTTCACCTTTGGCATTATAATGAATATCTTTGCTAAAATTTTGAATCGCTATTAATAATGAAATAAGTCTGCTTATGTTTTCCATGTTGTGCCTTTTTTATGTTTTTGTGTTAAAATTGTAATATAATATTAGAATATAGGACATTTTATTACAATTATGATTAGAAAAACTTTTAACATTACCCCTGAACTTGATGCTTTACTTAAAGAAGCACAAAAGATTTTAGACAGTACAGAAGCAAATATTATTAAAAATGCTTTGTTATTTTACTTAAAACAGGTATTAAAATAATGAATAGTAAAAATCTTGAAAAATAAAACGGGGGAAATTCCCCCGATGTTACATCACAATACAAAAGAGATATTATATTTAACTTGAGTAGATTAAATTTCAATAAAAGCCGGGTGGTAAGCCCGGTTGAGAACATTATGTTTCATTTTCTGTCTGTAAACTCTCTCTTATAATAATCATCGCTAATTGTAACGATTTTTATTTCTTCGCTCTCATAACTTTTTTCTGCGGCCGCTTCTTCTTTTGCCCATAGAGTAAACTTGCCGAACAGTTTAAACGCTGTTATTTTTGTAAAATGATTGTTTTGCATAACTAATAAAAATTGCCCCGCTAAAAAAGGAATCCCATGCAAATGCGGGGCTGAAAACCAGAATGACTATTATGAACTTACTTTAGACTAATTAAAAATTCTTTTCTTTTTGTGCCGTTAAAGTCTATGCCTGTGTGCATAACGCCTAGCGGTGTTTCTTTAGACTTGCCGAATATAAACGCCATAGCAGACTTGTTTCCGTGTTTTATTTTGGATATAATCGGCATTGACGTTACTTGTTGCTCTAACTTGTCTATCCATTCACCAACGTGTTTAATGCGTTTGGGCTTATCTCTATTCACTACAACATTTGCATTTACGAGGTCAAATTCA
>JAGBSS010000030.1 GCA_017631725.1 Clostridia bacterium
ATTTAAAACAGTTTCTAAATAGTCTTGTCTATTAACTTCTCCGTTTAAAAACTTGTTTGCTAAATTATACGCAACACACCCTATTTTAGAAAAATATCTTTTTGCATCTGAAAGCCAAGGTCCTGTATAAATAGCATTTCTTAACTCTTGCTCTTTTAGTTGTACCCCTGCTATGTTAATTATCTTAAACCAATCTAACTTTTCCTTATCATTGCCTTTGCAAATATAAATCATTAAATTATAGTTTAAAATTTGCTCTTTTTCCGTTTGGGTTAAATTATGAAAGGCTCGACTATCAAGCGAAAAATCCCCATTTACATATTGACAAATAGAAATTGTGCGTTGTTGCCCATCTAAAAGTTCATAATTCCCATTTTCATCTTCTACCCAATACATAACGTTTAACGGAAAGCCCTTTATCACTGTTTCTATAACGGCATTTCTTTGCTTTTCCTTATAAACAAACTCACGTTGAAAGGCTGGGCGAATATTTAACTTTCCACCATAACCAACAACACCATTTTCTGCACTATCTATATAACCATTAACTATATCCCTAATTTTAATTTCGTGTAACTCAATTTTCATCTTTCTTTCTCCTAATTGTCATTCTTGCATAAGTAATTTTACCTTGAATTTTTCCTTCAGCATTTTTAATCATTCCTGGAATTGATGTGCTATATTTTCCGTATAGTGATTCTTCTATAGATTTTTTCACCTTTAAGAATTGGTCTGATGACGTCGTCGTATGAGTATTCTGAAATAAGGTCTGATAAGCCCCCCCGAGATTTACACTTGTATTTCTAGACAACGAATAAACTAAATCTTTTCCATCTTCTCCCTTTCTAAATGCAACTATTTCAAATTGCTCTGGGTTATACTTGTCTAAAAACGTAATTGGCACACCCATAACACCATCGTAATCGTATGGAATCTCGGCGACTTTATCCACATTTATTGCATTGTAATTGTCATATTTTGGGTATTCTTCAGGAGTATATTTTTTATATAATGGTAATTTTTCTTCTCTTTTTCTTGTCGGTAAATTCGTATACCAGCATATATTGCCAAATTTAGCAAATTTTTTTCCATTTGCAAAGAAAGTATTGTTTCTTTCAAAACTTTTTGGCACTTGAAAAACTTGTCCACCCGAGTTATAACCCAACCATATTTTATTTCGAGCAATTAAAGGAAAAATTTCTTTATATGTTATGGCGTTTTGATTCCCTATAATTAAAAATTGCTTTTTATATGCCATAAGCAAAGCAACGTATTCACGGAACAAAGAAAATGGCGGATTAGTAACAACGATATCTGCCTGTTCTAAAAGTTCAACACACTCGTAACTTCTAAAATCTCCATCGCTTTCTAAATGGGAGAGAGAATTTTTGTTACTTTTTAATAAATATTTAACATCTGATAAATCCACTGCTCCATCGTTATTATAATCTAAAACTTCTGTAATTTCTATTTTATAAGCCTTTCTCTTTTCAGTAAATACAATTTTTTCTGGCACATCAAAAAAGGAAAGTTGTGTATAAGATATGGGAGAGCCATCGTAACAAGTTGCAATAAGTTTTTTTAAACCTAAATAGTTAAAATTCATTGCAAAATACTTAAAGAAATTGCTTTCAAATGGGTCGTCACAGTTGCATAAAACAACCTTGTTTTTAAAATGTTCTTTATAATGTTTTAACTCGTTTTCAATATCCACAAGTTGAGTATAAAATTCATCGTTTTTTTCTTTATTTGCTGTATGCAAATTTGAATTCCCTGCCATATTTAGGTGCTCCTTTTTCTTAGTCGCACCATTAAATAAAAAAAAGTGCGCCAACCGAAGTTAACGCACATAAAGCGCAAACTCGGTTATCGCGAAATAAAACTTAATGAAAATGAGTAAACACTCCCATTTGAGTTTGCGTCTTTTAGCAAATTGTCATAATGGGAGTATGCCTTAAAAAGAGTATAAAATACCCCTAGCCTACTCATTTTATTTAAATATTAAGTTTTATTTCGCTTTATTTAGTATAACACACTATCAAAATAATTTCAATAAAATTTTAAAAACAAAAAATCCTTATAAACACAACTATAAAAAAATTAAATAAAAAATACAATTAATAACTAAAAAAAGCTTGCAGATTTTTCTGCAAGCTTTTTAAATTTAACTTTATTTTAATAAATCTTTAATAACTTCGTTTGCCATAATTAAGCCGGCTGTCGCAGGGACAAACATTGTAGAACAAGGGTTGGTTTTAGAAAATTTATTTTCTTTTTCCAAAGTTTCGGTAGAGTAAACCACCTTTAAACTCTCTATTCCCCTGTTTTTAAGTTCTTTTCTCATAACCTTTGCCAAGGGGCAAACAGAAGTAGAATAAATATCTGCCACCTTTAATTCTAACGGATTGCTTTTGCCACCCGTACCCATACAAGAAATAACTTTTACGCCTGTCTCCTTTGCCCTTACCACAATTTCAATTTTTGCAGTAATAGTATCAACGGCATCTATAACGTAATCGAATAAACTAAAGTCTATTTGGTCTGCCGTGTCTGGCAAATAAAAAATTTTATGTGCCGTTACGTTTAGGCTATCGTTAATATCTAAAAGGCGATTTTTTAGTGCATCTGCCTTAAAAGTGCCGATGCAAGAGTTTAAAGCGATAATTTGGCGGTTTTTGTTAGAACTTTCTACCGTGTCTTTATCTATTAAGGTAATAGAGCCGACACCAGACCTAACAAGTGCTTCTGCCGTTATTCCACCAACGCCACCAAGACCTATAACGCAAACGTGCGCATTTTTTAGGGCTAAAACCCCACTTTCGCCAAGCAAAAGTTCCGTTCTATTAACGTTTTCCATATTACAATAAATGAACGCCTTGTTTTTCTTTTTCTGCTCTCATTCCATCTGGCCAAACAGATGCCTGAACTTCTCCAATGTGGCATTTCTTTAAAAAGAACATACAAAGTCTGCTTTGACCAATTCCGCCACCAATTGTTAGTGGCAACTTGTTTTCGGTAACTGCCGTGCAGTATGGGTTGGAAAGTTTATGTAATTCCCCTTTTGCTTTAAGTTGTTTATATAAACTTTTTTCATCTACCCTAATGCCCATAGAAGAAATTTCTAAAGCACGGTCTAACACGTCAAACCAAAGCAAAATGTCGCCGTTTAATTTCCAATCATCGTAATCGGCAGCCCTGCCATCGTGAGATTTACCGTCTTTTAAAGGCCAACCTATGCCGTAAATAAACACAGCCTTGTTTTCCTTTGTAATGGCATCTTCACGCTGTTTCCTGTCTAAATTTGGGTATTTTTGCTCTAATTCTTTAGCAGAAATAATAGTGATGTCTTTTGGCAAACTTACGCCTAAAACGGGGTATTTTGCCCTTACCTTGTCTGCAATTTTTCTAAGAACCTTGTAAATAGCCTTTACCGTTTTTTTAAGATAAGAAAGAGTTCTTTCTTTTCTTGTAATAATTTTTTCCCAATCCCATTGGTCAACGTAAACGGAGTGAATAGCATCTAACTCTTCATCACGGCGAATAGCGTTCATATCGGTGTAAAGACCGGTGTTTTCACTAAAGCCGTATTCTGCAAGTGCCATACGTTTCCATTTAGCAAGAGATTGAACAATTTCCACTTCTTTTTTAACGGCAGGCACGTCGAACCTTACTGCACGTTCATAGCCGTTTAGGTTGTCGTTTAATCCAGATTCTGGAACAACGAAAAGTGGCGCAGAGACACGAACGAGTTTTAGTGCCTTGGCAAGTTCTTTTTCAAAAGTGTCTTTTATGTATTTAATTGCAATTTCCGTCTCTAAAAGACCGAGCGGAGATTTATACGTCATTAGTTAATTGCTCCTTGATAAAGGGGATATTTTTCAACAAGTTTTTTAACTTGTTCTCTAACGTAATCGAAAGCAGCTTCTTTTTCGTTGATAATTTTAATAATTAATTTAGCAACAAGTGCGCAATCGTCTTCTTTAAAGCCTCTAGAAGTTACGCTAGGTGTTCCAATTCTTACACCACTTGTAATGGTTGGCTTTTGTTTGTCAAATGGAACAGAGTTTTTGTTTACGGTAATGTTAACTGCATCTAACATTGTTTCTAATTCTTTACCGGTAACGTCTTTATCAGATAAGTCTAAAAGCATTAAGTGGTTGTCAGTTCCGCCAGAAACTAAGTTTACGCCTGCTTTAACAAATTCATCACTCATTGCTTTTGAGTTCTTTAAAATTTGTTCTTGATAAGCCTTAAATTCTGGTTTCAATGCTTCGCCAAACGCAGCCGCTTTTGCAGCAACAATGTGCATTAATGGGCCACCTTGTGTGCCTGGGAACACTGCTTTGTCGATAATTTTTGCATATTGTTCTTTACACATAATCATACCGCCACGTGGACCCCTTAAGGTTTTATGAGTAGTGGTGGTAACAAAATCTGCATAAGGAACAGGGCTTGGGTGTAAACCTGTTGCAACTAAACCTGCAATGTGAGCGATGTCTACCATCATATACGCACCAACTTTATCGCAAATTTCCCTAATTCTCTTAAAGTCTATAATTCTTGGATATGCGCTTGCACCAGAAACTATAATTTTTGGTTTAATTTCAAGAGCAATTTCTTCCATTTTATCGTAATCTATTTTGCCGTCTTTTTCAGAAACTTCGTATCCTACTGCGTTAAAATATTTACCAGAAACTGCAACCTTAGAGCCGTGGGTTAAGTGTCCACCGTGTGCTAAACTCATACCTAAAATGGTATCGCCGGGGTTTAATACTGCAAAGTATACTGCAAAGTTTGCATTTGCACCGCTATGTGGTTGAACGTTAACGTGGTCTGCACCGAAAAGTTTTTTAGCCCTTTCTATTGCAATTTCTTCTGCAATATCAACGTATTCGCAGCCGCCGTAATATCTGTGTGCAGGATAACCTTCTGCATACTTATTGGTTAAGTGGCTACCTGCTGCAAGCATAACGCTTTCAGAAACAAAGTTTTCACTTGCAATAAGTTCAATATTGTTCTTTTGGCGATTAAGTTCTTTTTCCATTGCGGAATAAAGTTCTGGGTCAGAGTTCTTAAGAACGGTAAAATCAATCATTTGTATTCTCCTTAACTTAATGTTATTTTATATATGTTTAATTACAAGGTCTGATAGGC
>JAGBSS010000031.1 GCA_017631725.1 Clostridia bacterium
ACTAACTTGGTTTAATAGTGGTAGAGAATTTAACACGTCTTGCTCGGTTGTGTTTTCCCCAAGGTTAGAATTGTTTATAATCCCCGTAAAACGCATTTTACAAGCGTTTTCTATTTCGGAAATTATTTGTATAACACCTTCTACTGTATTTGTTTCTGGTCTATATGCGTTAAAAACAAGTAAAAAATCTACGTTGTTTTCCTTTTTTAATTCTTCGGAAAACCTACCCATTGCAAGTGCGCCCCTATCGTCTCCACCAAGGTCTACAACTGCGTATTTTTCCTTGTCGGCAATTATACGATAGCTTTCTGCCTTTACAGAAGGTAAATCTACGTTTGTTTCCGCAAAATCTGAAACGGTTAAATCTACCCCCGCGTTTAAAAGCAATTTTTTTGCATCTATAGTTCTAAAATATGGGTTTACAATGTCTAAATCGTAAATTCCAACGTTAAAACCTTGTCTTTTTAAACCAATTGCAAAGTTTACGGCAAGATTTGTTTTTCCGCTTCCGTAATGACCGGAAAAAACGGTCACTCTCTTAAGCATTATTTTACCTTTACCTTATAAACCCAATTTCTTTTATCTTCTCTCTTACCCCATTGAATACCTGTTAATTCATCGTATAATCTTTGGGTAAGTTCGCCAATTTGGTTGTTAGAAACGGTGTAATCTTGGTTATCGTAAAACAAATGACCAATAGGAGATACAACTGCTGCAGTTCCTGTTCCCCACGCTTCTTCTAACCTGTTTTCTTTAGCGGCTATGGTAAGTTCTTCTACGGATAAAAGCCTTTCTTCTACATCATAGCCCCAATCTTTTAGAATTTCTATACAAGATTTTCTTGTCACCCCCGGAAGAACTGAACCTGTAAGTTCTGGAGTGATTATTTTGCCGTCTATTTTAAACATAACGTTCATAGCGCCAACTTCTTCTATATATTTTCTTTCCACGCCATCTAACCATAAAACTTGTGAAAAGCCTTTATCTGCCGCTCTTTTACCTGCCCTTAAACTTGCAGCATAGTTACCACCGCATTTAGCGTAACCTGTGCCACCCCTAACTGCCCTTACGTCTTGCTCTTCTATAATAATTTTAACAGGACTTAAACCTGTTGCATAATAACTGCCAACGGGCGATAAAATTATAACGAAGGTTGCATTGTGAACTGCGTGAACGCCTAAGGATTCATCGTTACCAAACATAAATGGACGAATATATAAAGAAGTGCCTTCACTATCTGGAATCCAATTATAATCTAAATTAATTAGGGTGGTTAAGCCGTTTAAGAAAAGGTCTTCATCTATACTTGGCAAGCAAAGTCTTGCAGCAGAGTCGTTCATACGTTTAATGTTTTCTCTTGGCCTAAACATTTGATAGCCATCTGCCGTTTTATAAGCCTTCATTCCTTCAAATATTTCTGCACCGTAATGAAGAACGGTAGATGCAGGGTGAATTGGAATATATCCAAATGGAACTATTCTTGCGTTATACCAACCCTTGTCATCACTATAATCTGCAATAAACATATGGTCGGTAAAATACTTACCAAAGCCTAACTTTGAAAAATCTGGTTTTTGCTTTAATTGTTGTGCTTTTTCAATTTTAATTTCACACATAATAAACACCTACTTGCTATTTTTTATAATTTCTGCGGCTTGTTCACGCATTTTATACTTTAAGATTTTTCCCGCTGCGTTCATTGGGAATTCTTTAACAAACATAAAATATCTTGGAACTTTATGTTTTGCCATATGAGAATTTCCGTATTCTCTCATTTCTTCTTCGTTAGACTCTGCACCTTTATTTAAAATGATGTATGCACACGCTTCTTCGCCGTATCTTTCATCTGGCACACCAACAACTTGAACGTCTCTTACCTTTTCGTGAGTTAAATAGAATTCTTCTATTTCCCTTGGGTAAAGGTTTTCGCCACCACGAATAATCATGTCTTTAAGTCTACCGGTAACTTTATAATATCCGTCTGGAGTTCTTTGGCAGATATCTCCGCTATGAAGCCAGCCGTCTTTATCAATAGTCTGTTCTGTTGCTTTAGGCATTTTATAATACCCTTTCATAATGTTGTAGCCCCTTGCAACAAACTCTCCATTTTCACCATCGGGGAGTTCTTCTCCCGTTTCGGGGTTAATTATTTTACATTCTACCCCTGGGAAAGCACTACCAACCGTTTCAACTCTATGGTCTATATCTTCGTTAACTTCTCCCATTGTGCACCCTGGAGATGCTTCCGTTTGGCCGTAAACGCTTATAATTTCCGTCATATTCATTTCAGCCGCCGCCCTTCTCATAAGTTCTGGTGGACAGTTAGCGCCTGCCATTATACCCGTTCTTATATGCGAGAAATCTGTTTTAGCAAAATCTGCGTGGGCAAATAATGCGATAAACATTGTAGGAACGCCGTTAAAACAGGTAATTTTCTCTGCATTAATGCAGGCAAGAGAAGATTTAGGCGAAAAATATGGCATTGGACAAAGAGTTCCGCCGTGAGTCATCATACTTGTCATAGAAAGCACCATTCCAAAGCAATGGAACATAGGCACTTGAATCATCATACGGTCGCAGGTAGATAAATCCATTCTGTCGCCGATAATTTTACCGTTGTTTACAATGTTTCTATGGGTAAGCATAACACCTTTTGGGAAACCTGTTGTTCCCGACGTGTATTGCATATTACAAACGTCATCTGCCTTAACTTTAGATGCCCTTCTTCTAACTTCTTCTTTAGGAACGAGAGTATAACGAGAATAAAAATCTTTCCACTCTAAACAGCCGTCCATTTCAAAGCCTACTGTTATAACGTTTCTTAAAAAAGGAAGTTTTTTAGAATAAAGTGGTTCTCCCTTTTCAAGAGTTTTAAGTTCTGGGCAAAGTTCTTCTATAATTTCTTTATAGTTAGAATCTTTGCAACTATCAATCATTACAAGTGTGTGAGTGTCTGATTGGCGGAGTAAATATTCTGCTTCGTGAATTTTATAAGCGGTGTTAACGGTAACAAGAACTGCACCAATTTTTACCGTTGCCCAAAAGGTTATAAACCATTGTGGAATATTGGTTGCCCAAACTGCAACGTGATGCCCTGCTTTTACACCAAGAGAGATTAATGCAGCGGCTACCCTATCTACGTCTTCTCTAAATTCAGAGTAAGTTCTCGTATAATCTAACGTTGTATACTTAAACGCATATTGGTCTGGGTAATACTCTACCATTTTATCTAAAACTTGAGAAAAAGTTAAATCTAAAACGTCGTATCTTTTAAATGGGAAAGTTCCCGTTCTGTAGCGATTGTAGTAGATTGGCCTTTCTTCTTTTTTAGTAGAATTGTTAGACAAATAGCTTTTAAAATGAGTTAAAATTATATCTGCAGAAGTAATTTCGCCAGAATCCATAACGGAAACGTATCCATCGTAATTTAAAGAACGGAGTGCGTTTGTAAAATCTGTAACAGGGAGTTCTCCTTCTCCAATTAAAACGTTTTCGCCGGCTTTTTTATCTCCAAGCCTTACAAAAGCAATGTAAGCACCAAGAGTTTGAATTGTTTTATCTGCCGTTTCGCCTGCGTTAAAATAAGTTTCCCTTACGTTCCAACAAACGTTTATTACTGACGTTGAAAAAAGATTAATTAAATCTAAAACTTTTTCGGTGTTTTTATACTCTCCAACAGTTTCTATTAAAATTTTAACACCGTTTTCTTTTGCAAAGTTAATAACGGGAGATAACACCTTTTTTAACTTTTCACTTTCTATTATGCCAACCTTTACAATTACGTTTTTAATAGATGCTAATGCTGCATATTCAACGTATTTTATAATGCTTTCAGCACTTATATTTTCGGTAATTTCATTTGGATAATCTATTGCGGGAATTGCAATATGTCTATTTACAAGTTTTCTTTTAGCATCTGCCGTGTTAGATGC
>JAGBSS010000032.1 GCA_017631725.1 Clostridia bacterium
GCACAAGCCTTTTTACCTGTGTTATCTAAAGAGATAGCAATGGTTTTTTCTGCTTGACAGTTAATATTAACATATGATTCGCTAACATTACCCATAAGGTCGGTTGCCTTATAAACAATAGTATATAAGCCAGAAGATTGTGGAACGAAAGAGTCACCTGTAAAGTTAATAACTGTTCTTAAATCTTCGTTATAGTAATTTTTATAAACAAGTGTTTCAATTGTGCAATCAGAGAAGATATCGAATGCAGAAACAGGGAAAATTGGATATTCGCAACCTACAAACGCAGAAGGAATGTTGGTTGGGTCGAAATTGCCATAATCTACTGTTAAAATTGGAGCACCATTGTCTACGATATCTACAGGAGCTAAATCATCTAAACCAGCAAGTTGTGAAATAAACATACGGCAAGATGCACCCATGTAATCACTTGGAATAATTGATAAGAAAGCTTCGCCTGTGGTAAAACCACCCCATGCATTAACGTATACTGCTAAATCGTCAAAGTCTGATACAGCACGAACAGTTGCAGGAGATGTACCAATGTGATAGGTAGAAAGTATTCTTTCACCGTGGTCAAAAGTTAAGCCAAGCCATGTCTTACTATGTGTATAAGTGTGACCTTGGTTTAATTCGTGTGCAGTTTCTTTACCATTGAAATAGAAGGTTTGGTAGTTACCTGCACCATTAGAATAACTGTGACCATTAGAGTTTGCAGAAGAACCTGCACCGTTATAGGTAACACCTTCGTAGTCTACACCGAAAGATTTATAACCTGTTGCCATATTAATATAAATATAGTTTGTTGGGTCATAACAGTCGGTTAATTTAATTTTGAAAGATAAAACGTCGTATGCACCCTGAACCATAGGTAATAAGGTCCAAGTAATAAACCTATCAGATGCACCTAAATTATTAAAGTTAATTGGTTGATTGTAGTGGAAAGTATCGCCAGCTTTAATGTTAATAGTTAAACCTTTTTTAGCATCTACTTCGCCTTCTACAAAGCCTTCCATGTTGTAGCCAGATTTATCGTAATCGTAAGTGAAAGAAGATAAATCGGTATCGAAACTATAAATAGATTCTGCTACAGAGAAGGTCACAACATAGTAAACGTTCTTTTTACCTAAAGAGCCGTTTACCGTGGTTGCATATTCAACCTTGTAAACACCCGGTTCAGATAAAATTAAAGAACTTACTCTAACAACTTTTCCGCTTGGTGTTGTAACTACACCTTTAATATTTTCGTAATCTGTTCCTTCATAGGTAATTTTACCTTGAACTATATCAATCTCTTGGTTAACACTGTAAGACGTTTTATAGCCATCTCCAGTCATTACACCAAAGCCATCTGCAGCAACTTTTGTTGTTGGGATTGCAAAGAAAAGCGCGAAAGATACGATACACAAAATTGCAAAAACAATAATTGGAAGCGTTGTCTTTTTTAGTGTTTTTCTCATATTATTTCTCCTTATTTTTATTTAAAAACGAAATACGTTACCAGTCAGGCAAAACAGATAAAACATATTATCGTTTAAATACAAATTAAAATGTTTTACCCTATCCCGCTTGGACAAAATTTAGCACAAGCGGGATTGAGTTATATTTTCAAAAAGTTTTTTATTCTTTTAAACCACCCATAGAAACGTTACCTACAAGTTGCTTTCTGAACGCTACAAAGAAGATAACAACAGGTATCATCGTCATAACGCAGGCAGCCATTTGTGCAGGGTCTAAACCTGTACCTAAAAGGTTGTCTGGTCTTAAACGGAAATAATAAAGACCGAGCGCAATGTTAGGATAAGATTTTAAGAAAATTACAGGGGTTGAATAGTCGTTCCAGTTTGCAATGAAAAGTAAGACGAATATAGTGGTAAACGTTACTTTAACAAGCGGGAACATAATTTTAATCATTATATAGAAGTTGTTAGCACCGTCAATTTTAGCTGCTTCTGAATAGGTCTTTGGAATTCCCCTAAACGTTTCGTGGAATATAATGTAATAAACGCTTATAAAGTAGAATTTAGAGAATATAATTCCAATCCAACTGTCATAAATACCCATTTTTGACATTAATGCAACTTGAGATGGTGTAGAACCAACAAGTGGCAACGTCATTGCGACAATAACAAAACCATATATAATTTTATTAAAGAATACGTTAAATCTACCTGTTGCATAGCCAACTATTAAGCAAGAAGACGTCATTGCAAGTGAAACTAAAATTGCATATGCGAAAGAGTATATCAACATTTCTTCTATGTAAACCCAACTTGAGTCTACAAGTTGAACCCTAAATCTATTCCATGCATTAACGTATTGATCGAATTGGAAAATTTTAGGCAAACCTAAAATATTATCAGCATAATAGTTTATGCCACCAAATGGATCTTTAAAAGACGTTGAAAGCATGTAATAAGCATAGAATGCAAGGAAGAATAAAAATACTGAAAAACCTATCCAACAGAAGACTGTGAATGGTGTTACTTTACTAATTTTACTACTTTTTTTAGCCATTTTTCACACCCCCTATTCTACACTTGGGCCAATTTTAGCCATAATAAACTTCATAAGGTATACAAGTGGAATTGCACATGCTGTAAATAACATTGCGTATGCAGATAGCACAGGATAGCCTTGTTGTGCTTGCGATAGCGAAGCGGATTCTACGTTTGCAACTTCTTTAAACAAGAAATAACCTATCGTATAGTTATCCGCAGGCGCACCCGCTGGGAATATTGTAAACAAGTTTGCTTGGTTAGTAAATATTGAAGCAATACCTACCGTTGTAAAGGTTGCAAATGTTGGCCATACCATTGGCAAGGTTAAATGAATAAACTCTTGCATTGGACCAGCACCGTCTATTTGCGCCGCCTCTGATAAAGATTGGTCTATACCACTCATTGCACCAGAGTACATTATAACGTTTGCCCCAAACCCGAACGGCATACCTATTAATACAAGCGAGAACCAGACCTGCCATCTCGATTGGTTTTGAATTGCAATTAAACCAAGTTCTGGGAATACAGAGTTACCCATAAGGAAGTAAAGTGTACCTAAAGTTGTTGCAGGTATAATTGAAGGAATAAATAATAATAATTTAATTATTCCGCCACTCATTTTATTCTTATATATATAATAAGAAAAAATAATTGGGAGTGGTGTGTTTACAAGTCAGCCCCAAAAATAGAGAAATACCGAGTTACCAATTGCAAATTTCATTGTATTGGTATAGGACATTTCACGGAAAATTTGCGCGAAATTTTCGAACCCATTAACAAAATAATAACTGTTTTTTACAGGGTTGTATTTTTGGAAAGCCATTAAAAACGAGTTAATATTTACCGCAAAATAAAATATTGCGATTTGTATAAGCGGAAGGAGTAGGATACCCCAGTAAAATAGGATATCC
>JAGBSS010000033.1 GCA_017631725.1 Clostridia bacterium
GGTTATATTAAGCGTGTTCCCGTTGCGGAATATAGAACTCAACACCGTGGTGGAAAGGGTGTTACTGCGCATAAACCTAAAGAAGAAGACTTTGTTGACAATATGTTTATAACTTCTTCTCACGATGACGTGTTGTTCTTTACAAATTTTGGTAAAGTTTACTCTTTAAGGGCTTATATGATACCAGAAGCACAAAGAACGGCAAGAGGTAGGGCAATTGTTAACCTTTTAGAACTTTCAGAAGGGGAAAAGGTCTGCTCAATGGTTCCATTAAAGAAAGGAACAGAAGGCTTTGTTGTAATAGCAACCAAAAACGGCTTAATTAAAAAGACTGCTTTATCAGAATTTGCAAGCATTAGAAGAACGGGCAAAATTGCAATTAGCATAGTAGAAGGCGATGAACTTATTTCAGTTCAATTAACGTCTGGCGAAGACAACGTTATTATTGCATCGCACAAAGGTAAATGTATAACCTTTAGCGAAAAAGACGTAAGGGCAACGGGCAGAGATACTCAAGGTGTTAAGAGTATGGAAACGGATAGCGACGATTACGTTGTAGATATGGCAATAGTTAAAGAAGGATACGAAGTTTTAACTATGACCGAAAACGGCTACGGCAAACGTTCTGACCTTTCCGACTTTAGGGTGCAAAATCGTGGCGGTAAAGGTGTTAAGGCCGGCACGTTCAACGAAAAAACGGGTAAACTTGTCTGCTTGAAACTTGTTTCCGAAGCAGAAGATATTATGATAATAACGGCAGGTGGCGTTGTAATTAGGGTTTCTGCAAACGATATAAGTAAAATTGGCAGAGATACTCAAGGTGTAAGGGTAATGAGAATAGAAGATTCTTTAGTTACAGGTGTTGCAATTACTCCAAAAGGTGAAGACACTGAAGACGGAGAGGGAACTATTGAACAAGGTTCAGAAGAATAATTAAATAAAACTCGACCAAACATTTGGTCGAGTTTTTTTATTGCAAGAAAAAAGGAGCAGAATTGCTCCTTTTGCTTTTTATAAATTGATTAGTGGAATATCTGCTAAATAAATAACGTCTTTTCTATCTTTAGCAACGTCTTCTGCTAAAACAAAAGCCTTTTTATAAACTATTCCGCCCGCTGCTTCAACAAGTTTTTCTAAACCTGCTAAACTTTCGCCTGTGGAAACAACGTCGTCTACAATGCCAACTTTTTTGCCTTTTAAAATGCTAACGTCGTGTGCGGAAAGGTAAAAGGATTGTTCTTTACCCGTTGTGATAGATGCACCGTAATCTACTTTAATGCCATCTTGCATATATATTTTTTTGCTTTTTCTTGCAACCGCGTAAAAAGGCATATTAAGTTCTCTTGCTACAACGTGGCAAAGTTGTAAGCCTTTAGATTCTGCAGTTACTAAAACTTCGCAATCTGATAAATGTTTTGCAAGCTCTTTACCGCAATGTTCGGTTAAAGCAGGTGCGCCATGTAAATTGAAAAAGCAAATACCTAACTTATCGTTAATTGGTAAAATTGGTAATTTCCATTTAAAGCCTTTAATGTCTAAATCGTAAAATTTGTTTTCCATAAAAAACCATCCTTTTTGTATAACACTTAAATATTTTACCACAAAAAATTCCGTTTGTCTATAGCCTAAATCATACATCTACTAATAAAAGCATATTTTATATAGTTAGTGGGGGTTAAATATGGATTTTTACTGCTTAAATAAAAGTGTCTCGCTCTCTTATTTCCAAGTTGATAAGAACACGGGGTTGTCTACAAGTAAGGCAAAAAAGAATATTTCAACGTTTGGGAAAAATCTTTTAACAGAAAAAAGTAAAAATTCCTTTTTCGGCTCGCTTTTTTCTGCATTGAAAGAACCAATGATGTTAATACTAATATTCTCTTTCGTTTTAGCATTTGGAACAAGTTTAGGGAAATATTTTAAAACGGGAGAAGGCGGTTTTTCAGAGTGTGTTGGCATACTTTTAGCCATAGTTTTATCAACATCTGTTACTCTTATTATGGAAGGGAGTTCTAAACGTGCTTTTAATGCTTTAAAGAGAATACAATCAAAACAGGCTGTAAAAGTAATAAGAGATAATAAAGTTGTCTTTATAAACGCAGATGAAGTTGCCGTTGGGGATATTTTAATTTTAGAAAGTGGTGATAAAATTGTTGCAGATGGAAGACTTATTGAAACGGAATCTTTTTACGTAGATGAATCTTGTTTAACGGGAGAATCTGAACCCGTTTTAAAAAATAGCGAAGTTGTCTTAAAGAAAGGTACAGTTTTA
>JAGBSS010000034.1 GCA_017631725.1 Clostridia bacterium
GGTGGTAAAGATAATAGCGAAAGTGCATATTTACATGCAAAAGAATTGATAGCCCAAGCAGAAAATTTTAAAAACAATATTTAATACCGCAGTTTTTGCGGTATTTTTTATTGTATAAAATTCTTTTTTATGCTCAATCTATCTCAAGGAGATTAGTATGAAAAAGAAAATTTTACTATTTTTTGTTTTATTAACTGCAATAATTTCTACAATTTCGCCCGTAGGAGTTTTTGCTTATTCTGATAATTATGTTTATTTAGGTGGATTTCCTGCCGGTTTTTCACTAAATACAAAAGGTGCTTTAGTTTTAGACGTTGGCGACGTTGTGACAAAAAACGGTGTAATTTCACCATCTAAAACTGGTGGTATAGAGCCAAAAGATATAATTCTTTCAATAAATGGTTTAGAAGTAAACAATCCGACACAAATTGAAAAGGCCTTGAAAAATTCAGGCGAAAACATTGTAGAAATTTTAAGAGATGGCGAAATTTCTTTTTTAAACGTGGAAACTGCTTTAGATTTAAGCGGTAATAAGAAAATTGGTGTTTTTATAAGAGATGCTGTTAGTGGTATTGGTACGGTGACCTTTATTGATAATGATAGATTTGCTTCGCTTGGACATCCTGTAGTAAATGAAAACGGAAAGTTAATTGAAATTACAGGCGGGAATCTATATGGTTGCGTTATTACAGTCAGGGTAAAAGGCGAAAAGAACAAACCGGGCGAATTGTGTGGAACGATAAACAAGGCATTTAAAATTGGAGAAATTGATAAAAATCTCCCACAAGGCGTTTATGGAACAATAAGCAGTAATTTTAATAAAAATAAACTTATAAAAATTAAAACGGGCAAAGCAAAAGCAGGTAAAGCTTATATTTTTTCTACTGTAAACGGAATTAAACCGGAAAAATATTCTATAAGTATAGTTAAATCAGAAAATGGAAATTTAAATGGTAAAAACTTTGTTATAAAAATAAATGATGAGAAATTGTTAGATTTAACTAATGGTATTGTACAAGGAATGAGTGGTAGCCCAATTATTCAAAATGGAAAACTTGTTGGCGCGGTAACACACGTTTTTATAAATGATTCTTCACGTGGTTTTGGTATATCAATAGAAAATATGCTAAATAATTAAGTTTTGTTTAAAAAATAAGCATAAAAATAATTAAATTACAGAAAATATTTCTATCTGGAGATTAGATATGAAAAAGAAATTTTCTGTAATTTTTATTTTATTAAGTTTTATAATAGGTTTTGGTGCAATGTTAAGCCTTCCAAAATTTAAAGTTAAAGCAGATATGCCATTTTCTTATTCTGCAACCTGTCGGTCGGCATATTTATGTGATGAAAGTGGTGAAAACGTAATTTATTCTAAAAACGAAAACGAGCAACTTCCAATTGCAAGTATGTGTAAAATTATGACCTTGTTATTGTCTTTTGAAGAAATAGATAATGGAAATTTATCCCTTGAAGATGAAGTTGTTGTTAGTGAAAACGCATCTAAAATGGGCGGTTCTCAAGTGTTTTTAGAAACAAATGGAAAATATTTAGTTAAAAACCTTATAAAAAGCATCGTTGTTGCATCTGCGAACGACTCATCAGTTGCTATGGCGGAAAGAATATCCGGTTCAGAAGAATTGTTTGTAGAAAAAATGAACGAAAAAGCAAAAGAATTAAACATGGAAAACACTGTATTTGTAAACTGCACAGGACTGCCCAAAGTTGGACAATATTCAACGGCAAAAGACGTTGCAAAAATGTATTCTGAACTAATAAAACACAAAGATTATTTTCTCTTTTCTACAATTTGGATGGATGAAATAGAGCACTCTAACGAAAGGAAAACTGAAATATCAAATACTAATAAATTAATTAGATTTTATAAAGGTTGTGATGGTGGTAAAACAGGGTATACAAGTGAGGCTAAATATTGTTTAGCAGCATCTGCTAAAAGGGGAGATTTAAAACTTATTTCGGTTGTAATTTCCGCACCTGATAGTAAAACTCGTTTTAAAGATGCATCTTCAATGTTCGACTACGGTTTTGCAAATTTTACTTGTAAAAAATTATTAGATAAAGAAACGCCAATCAATTTACCTATAAAGGTAGAAAAGGGCAAAAAAAATTCAGTAGAAGTTCTTCCATCAGAAAATGTAACATTGTTTATGAAAAAAGGCGATAAATCAATTTTTGAAGTTTCGTTTACCCCTAAAGATAAAATTGTTGCACCAATTAAAAAAGGGGACAAAGTTGGAGATATAACCATATATAAAGATAGTATCGAAATAAAAACTATAAGTGCAGTTGCAATGGAAAACGTAGATAGTGCAAGTTATTTAGATAATGTAAAAAAGGTAATTAAAGGGTTAAATATTATAAAATAAGCAATTCTTTAATTATATATAATTAAAATTTAATAAATCCTTGTTGATTTTTGTTAATTTATTTGGTAAAATAACTATATGGAAAATAAATTTTATCAAAAAGACAATAATGGTAATTTAATTATAGGCGGTGTTTTAGCGCAAGATATTGTTGCTAAATTTAAAACACCGCTTTACGTAATGGATAAAAATCTTATAGAATCAAACATTTTGTCATACGTTAATGCTTTAACAAATTATAAGGCAGGTGGCATTATTTCTTACGCATCTAAAGCATTTTCTTGTAAAGAAATATATAGAATTGCTAAGTCTTTAGACATTGCTGTAGACGTTGTTTCTATGGGTGAAATTTATACCGCGCTTTCCGTTGGTTTTAATGCACAAAAAATGTTCTTTCATGGTAATAACAAAACTATAGAAGAACTAAATTTTGCCATTGAAAATAAAGTCGGCACAATTGTTATAGATTCTTTATCAGAAATTAACGACGTTAATGATATTGCTCTTAAAAAC
>JAGBSS010000035.1 GCA_017631725.1 Clostridia bacterium
GAATTAGATATTGCATATTTTACTGCTTTAAGTGAAATTCCATCGTGCGTGGCAGCACCCAAGCCCTGAATAGATAAAAATATTGTAAAAATTGTTACAGATATTCCTATAACCCATTTTATAATTCCGTTTATAACTTCTGTAAATTTATCCAACTTTATTTCAGAAGAAAACTTACCAATAACAAAAAATATAATACTTAAAGCAATTAAAGGTAAAACAACGTATAAAATTACGTTTACTATTCCATTTGAAAAAAATACAACCGCCGGCTTATAAAGGCTAACTGAGACGTTTGCACCTGAAACAGTCATTAAAGTCAGTATTATGGGTGACGTAATATCACTTAATTTCGCAAGATTTTTAATAACGTTTTCGGTTGTTTCAAAAATCTCTTTAAAACCTGTAATTAAAAAAGCAGAAACAGTTAAAATTGTTAAGAAAGATATAACTTTATTTATCTCTTCTGCGTGCGTTGAACTTTTAATGCTTGAAAAAATTTTATGTAATAATGCAATTATAATTACACCCGCAAACAAAGGTAAAATATTTTTCAACTTTAATAAAATAGACTTAAAAACATAATCGAAAATAGAAGAGTAGTTTGTGTTATATTCTCCATTTGTTATTTTTGAAACAACTTCGAAAAAACTTTCCCCTTCTCCATTTATATTTAAATTATTAAAATATTCTTCTAATTCTTTAAAATCTATATTAGAAAGTTGTTCTTTAACGTTATCAGAAAGTTCATCTGCTTTTACGTTAGTTTTTGAGCCACACAATGTGATAAAAGATAAAACTAATAATAAAATAATAGCAATTTTTTTAATTTTTACGCCCATTTAATTAACCCTTTCAACAAATTAAAAACGGCATAAATAATTGGTAAAGAAATTGCTAAAATAATTATTTTACCAACTAAAACAAGTTTGTCCGATAAACTTTTTAGGCCAAAATCTTCTATAATACCTGCCCCAAACTCCGTTAAATAACCTATTGCGGTAACCTTAAAAATTATAACGTAATACTCTTTATCTATTCCCGTTATTTCCATAAGTTCGTTTATAAATAAAAAAGTATCAGATAAATATGTAAATGCAGCGGAAATTATAATTATTCCACTTGCAACTGTTGCAAGAAAGGCTAATTCTGAATTTACGTTTTTTAAATAAACAATTATTATTGCGCATATTATAGAGATTGCAGTAAGTTCTAACATTTAAAACAAGTAAAAAATATCTTTTATGGTAGAAAAAAGTTCACTTATCATATTTATTACTAACGTTAAAACAATAACAAGTCCTGCAATTGCCATTAACGTTGCAATATCATCTCTATCACTTTTCTTTAATATTTGGGATATAACGGCAATAATAATTCCTATTGCTCCAATTTTAAATATTACGTCTATATTTACCATTTAAATTAATAATATAAAAAGCATTAAGCCTAATAAAAAACCTATTTTTATATATAATTTTTTATATTTCACTTCATTTACAGCCGATTGACTACTTTTATTGATAATTTCATCGGTTAAACTATTTAAAAAACCATTTTCCACTTGCGAATTACTTTTGCCTATTTTTAAAAAGTAATCTTCTAAAAATTTATTTTCATCTGCAGTTAAGTATTTAAATTTTAATATTTTACCTTGCTCGTTAAAATATATGTTTTTAACATATTTATTAAAATCTTTATCATTTGAAAGAGTTTCTGCAATTTCAGGCAAACTTTTTTTAGAAAATTCTATCTCTTTTAATAGAGTGTTATGAAAAGATAAAAAATCCGAATAAAAAATTTTTCTATCTGTCCACCTGCCTGATAAATAATATCCTATAAAAGTGCACAAACATATTGCAATAATACCACACAAAACGTTCATAAAATTTTAAAATCACCATCCAATATTTCTTGTATTTGACCGGGCGAATTACAATTTTTTATAAAAACATACCTATTAAAAACGTTTTTTTTAAAATAACTTTTATTAAGCAAATCGTTTAAATTATTTGCGTGTATCGTTCCAATTATATTCACACCAGAAAAAATTGCTTTTTCTGCCAAAAGCCAATCTAATTTATCAATTATTTCATCAAAAATTACAACTCTTGGTGAAAGAGAACGCAAC
>JAGBSS010000036.1 GCA_017631725.1 Clostridia bacterium
GATGGAAAAATATTCTTCTTTTCAGATGAAGAAGTTTTAAAAGGTCAAACTGTAAACGTAAAAATTACAAAAGCAGAAAGTTACGATTTATTTGGAGAAAAAGTATGAATTTACCCAACAAGCTTACAATTTTAAGGCTAATTATGATACCAATTTTTATTGCGGTTTATTTTATTTCTGCAATTCCTTATAACCTAATTTTATCGGCAATTATATTCTGTCTTGCCGCAATAACCGACTTTTTAGATGGTTACATAGCAAGAAAATATAAATTGGTGACTAATTTAGGCAAGTTTTTAGACCCAATTGCAGATAAGGTTTTAGTTGCCGCTGCATTTATTATAATGCTTGTTCCATCTTCTATCGGTGCGCCACTTCTTCCTTGGCACGCTTGTATTGGTGTTTCGGTAATTTTAGCAAGGGAATTAATTGTAAGTGGGTTTAGAATGGTGGCTGCATCTAAAGGCACGGTGCTTGCCGCAGATAAATCTGGCAAGGTTAAAACCTTTACTCAAGACGTTGCCGTTGTAGTTTTATTAGTTTCAGCAGGAATTTCCTTTAATCCGCTTTACTATTTTGGTTTAGGATTGTTTTTTGCATCTGTAATTTTAACCGTAATTTCTGGTGTAGAATGCTTAACTAAAAACGCATCTGTTTTAAAAGACTAATATGAAAACTTCTTTAATTGCATTTAAAAAAATTGAAGAAGAATTAGATTCAGGGCTTTTTAAAGGTCTATCTTTTGCGTTAAGCGACGTTTTAGATTTAGACACCATTAGCATTTTAAATTTTAACGACGAGTTGGCTTTTTCCAGAAGAATTGAAGAAGCGGAAACGTATGCGGAAAATTTAATTATTCTTGCGCCCGATTTTGCCGAGAATAAGGTAAAAACCGCCATTGCAGAAAAACTTGGTTTAGAACTTGTCGTAAACGAAAACGCACTTAATTTGTTAAGGGAGAAAAAGGGAAACAATCTTTTAGAAGAAGATGGACTTTTGCCTTTTGGGGCAACTTTAATACCTAATTTTTTAGGGGAAACGCAAGGCTATATGATAGAAAATATGGGTTTTACCTTGCTTGTTCTTCCGGAAAAATTAAACGAACTTTTGGCGGCTGTTGATAACTACGTTATACCATATTTTAAACTTAAAACAGGCTTAAAAACAGAAAAATGGCAGTTTAAGTTTTTTGGGGAAACAAAAGAATTAAACAATTCTTTATTATCCTTACAAAAAAACTTTGGCGAAGTTTTTAATTATTATTATCAAGTTATAGGGTGCGACCACTCCGTATCTATAATATTTTTAGACGGCACGGACAAAGCAGAAGTTCAAAACATAAAAAGGCAAATAACCCTTGCCTTAAAAGAAGGATTATATGCGGACTATTTAACAACTTTATCTGAAAGGCTTTTTGACCTTTTAAGGTTAAGAAAATTAAAACTTTCCGTTGCAGAGTCTTTCACGGGTGGAAGAATTGTTTCTTCTTTAATAGAAAACTCTGGCATATCCGAATATTTAATGGAAGGGGCTGTAACATATTCTAACTTAAGCAAGGTAAAGCGTCTTGGCGTTAGAGAAGAAGATATTATTAAACTTGGGGCAGTAAGTTCTAAAGTAGCATACGAAATGGCTGCAGGGCTTTTAACAGGTGGTAATTGTGATATGGCTATTGCAACCACGGGTATAGCAGGCCCAAAAAGTGAAGATACCGTAAAACCCGTTGGCTTAGCATTTATTGCCGTTGGCGATAAAAAGGGTGTTCACGTTTATAAGTATAATTTTACGGGTGATAGAGAGGAAATAACCGAAACAGCAAAAAATACAGCGCTGTTTTTGGCAATAAAAAAATTAAAAAACGTATAAATAGGAAAAAGATATGGATGAAAACAAAATAAAAGCGCTAGACAGCGTTTTAGTACAAATTGAAAAGCACTATGGTAAAGGTTCTATAATGCGCCTTGGTAAAAGTTCAGGCGATAGCGAAATAGAAGTATTGCCAACAGGTTGTCTTTCATTAGATGTGGCTATTGGTGTTGGTGGTCTTCCACGTGGCAGAATTATTGAAATTTACGGGCCAGAATCTTCTGGTAAAACCACCGTTGCATTACACGTTATAGCAGAAACTCAAAAAGCAGGTGGCGTTGCTGCATTTATAGATGCAGAACAC
>JAGBSS010000037.1 GCA_017631725.1 Clostridia bacterium
ATAAATTTAGCAAAAACCAAGTGAATTGGCTTTTTAAGTCCTTGACAAAAACGTTTATTAATTATATAATTAATAAATGTTGGTCGGGGATTTTTTATTTCTTGGCATTTTTTAACTTTTTAAAGGATTAGTATGGTTATAGATTACTTGATTTTAGGGCTTTATGCTCTTGGCATGGTTATAATATCACTTGTCACTCGTAAACGCAGTAAGGGCGTTAACGACTTTTTGCTTGCAGGCAAAAAAGGTCTTAACGGGTTAATGAGTGCTTTTTCTTACGGGACTACATATTTTTCTGCTGTAATTTTTATTGGTTATGCAGGTAAGTTTGGGGCAATGTATCAACTTGCTTCAATTTGGATTGGTGTTGGAAACGCATTTATTGGTGCGCTTTTAGCATGGAAAATTTTAGCAAAAAGAACCAAAAATATGACAAGGCGTTTAGAAGCAAAAACAATGCCAAGTTTTTTTGCAAGTAGATATGATAGTCCAAAGATGAAAACCGTTTCAGCAATTATAATTTTCTTATTTTTAATACCATATTCTGCATCGGTTTATAACGGACTTTCAAGTTTGTTTGAAATTACTTTTGGCATACCGGGTTGGGTAATTATGATTGCCCTTGCAGTTTTAACGGCGCTTTATCTTTTCTTTGGTGGCTATTTTGCAACTGCATTATCCGATTTTATTCAAGGTATAATAATGCTTTTAGGCGTAGTTTTAATGATATTCTTCTTTTTAAAGAGTGACCAAGTAAATTGGGATCTTTCAGGGTTAAATTGGTTTACTTTTAATAGTGCTAAAAAAGGCATTTATGGAGATACAGTTTCATTAATTTCATTAATTGTTTTAACTTCTTTTGGTGTTTATGGTTTACCACAAACCGTTCATAAATACTACGCTATAAGAGATAGCAAAGCAATTAAACAGGGAACTATTGTCAGCACGGCATTTGCATTAATTATTGGCTTTGGTGCATATTTTGTTGGCGGTCTTTCAAGTAAGTTCTTTACTCCAGACCAAATGGCGGGAATAGGATACGATAATTTAATCCCTAATATGCTTAACATAGTTATTCCTGTTGGTTTAACGGGTATTATTGCGGTATTAATATTATCGGCAAGTATGTCAACGTTATCTTCCGTTTCGCTTGCAAGTGCTTCGGTTGTTGCAATTGACCTTTATAAAGATAAAATTAATAAAAAAGCTAGTGATAAAAACGTTACTTGGACAATGCGTGCACTTTGTCTTGTTTTTGTAGCAATTTCGCTTACACTTGCAATTTTAAACGAGAAATTTAAAATAACTGCTATAGCATACCTAATGGGCTTGTCTTGGGGAACATTATCCGGTTGTTTTATTGGTCCTTTCGTTTTAGGTATGATTTCTAAAAAAGTAACAAAATCTGCTGCGTGGGTTTCTATAGTTGGTTCTTTAATTTTAACCATAATACTTTTACTTGTGTTTGGTTTTGATTATAACGGATGGAACTGTTCGATAGGTATGGCAATTAAATCCGGTATAGGTTGTTCACCATTAATTGGTTGTATTTGTATGGCATTTTCTATACTTTCAACCTTAATTGTTAGTAAATTTACTAAAAAGCCAAGCGATCAAGTAATTTATAACGCATTTGAA
>JAGBSS010000038.1 GCA_017631725.1 Clostridia bacterium
AAGGTGTTATGCACCGCTTTAAAAACCCCGATAATTTAATTGAAGTTAAAGGCGAAATGCCAGAGTGGTTTAAAAATGGCTTTGAGATGGCAAAATACGCCCCAACGGCTATGAATCAACAGCAATGGAAACTTACCTTAAAGGGCGATAAAGTAAAAGCAAAAGCCCTTTTAGGGCCTTATTCTAAAGTTGATTTAGGAATTGTGAAATACCATTTCGAAGTAGGCGCTAATAAAGATTCTTCTATTTGGGAATAAATGAAATAAAAAACTCCTTGATTTCAAGGAGTTTTTTTATTATTGTGGGAGTTTGGAAAGAGATTGATTAATTTCTTCATCTGTAGGGATATAATCACTCATAACACCATCGTTAAACTTTTGATAAGCATACATATCAAAATATCCCGTTCCCGTTAAGCCGAATACAATGGTTTTTTCTTCGCCTGTTTCTTTGCATTTTATTGCTTCATCAATTGCGGCTTTAATTGCGTGTGCGCTTTCTGGAGCAGGTAAAAGACCTTCTATCCTTGCAAATTGTTGTGCTGCAGCAAAAACTTCTGTTTGTGTTACGGTTTTGCCTTCTATTAAGCCTTCGTTATATAGTTCTGATAAAATAGAACTCATACCATGATAACGAAGTCCGCCTGCGTGAGTAGATGCAGGCATATATCCAGAACCTAAAGTATACATTTTAGATAATGGGCAAATTCTTCCCGTATCGCTATAATCGTAAGCATATTTACCCCTTGTAAAAGATGGGCAACTTGCAGGTTCTACGGCGATAAAACGATAATTTTTTTCGCCCCTTAATACTTCACCCATAAAAGGTGCAACAAGACCTGCTAAATTAGAGCCACCGCCAGCACAACCAATTATTATATCGGGTGTGACACCATATTTTTCAAGAGCTGTTTTTGTTTCTAAACCAATAACCGATTGATGAAGGGAAACCATAGACATAACACTACCTAAAACATAACGATAATCGCTATTTTTAGATGCCGTTTCTACTGCTTCCGATATAGCACAACCTAAACTACCCGTTGTTCCGGGGTGTTCTTTTAAAATTTGTTTACCAACTTCCGTTTCCATAGAAGGAGATGGAGTGACAGACGCACCATAAGTGCGCATAACTTCCCTTCTGAAAGGTTTTTGCTCATATGAGCATTTAACCATAAACACCTTGCAATCTAAATCGAAATAAGAGCAAGCCATAGATAATGCAGTTCCCCATTGACCTGCACCCGTTTCCGTTGTGACACCTTTTAAACCTTGTTTTTTAGCATAGTATGCTTGTGCTATTGCAGAATTTAATTTATGGCTACCGCTTGTATTATTGCCTTCGAATTTATAATAAATTTTTGCAGGAGTTTGCAACTTTTCTTCTAAACAATAAGCCCTAACTAATGGAGATGGACGATACATTTTATAAAAATCCCTAATTTCTTGTGGAATTTCTATATAAGCATCTGTTTCGTTTAATTCCTGAGCCGCAAGTTCAGAACAAAAAATTTGCTCTAACTCTTTTAAGGTTACAGGCTCTTTAGTAATAGGATTTAAAAGCGGAGCAGGTTTTATTGGCATATCTGCACGCAAATTATACCAATATTTTGGCATTTCGCCTTCTTCTAAATAAATTTTGTAGGGAATTTTATTTTCTTTCATAACTGCCTCCAAAAAAGAACGCCCCAAGGAAAACCTTGGGACGAGTTATATCGTGTTGCCACCCAAATTCGCTTAATAATAAGCCTTGCGGAACAATCATTCCGTTTGCCCGTAACGTGGGATACGTCAGAAACTACTTAATTCGCCCCTGCCCTCTGCGGCCCATTCGTAAAACGGCAATTGTTTTCTTGCACCAACCGAAAACTCTCTAAAAATTGCAAAGTTTTATTACTACCCCGCTTCAACGGTTTATTTAAGTTACTTGTAATTTATCACATAAAAACCCTTTTGTCAAGGATTTATGAAATTTTCTCTATTTTAACGCCAAAATCTTGTTAAATACTGCGTTTAAATAATCTTTATCAAAACTTTCAATATTTCCACTATCAGCAAGCGATGCAAAAGTTGGGACTAACGGAAGTTTAGAAATAGTGTCTATTCCGTTTTCTTTTGCAATTAAATCTACTTTGCCGTCGCCAAAAATTTTAATTTCTTTACCACAATATGGGCATTTGAAATAAGACATA
>JAGBSS010000039.1 GCA_017631725.1 Clostridia bacterium
AAAGGTTTTAAAGCCGATTTCGATGGCGTTTTACAAAAAGATGAATTACGCCGTAAATATATTGGCGAAGCAGAAGCCTTAAAAGCAGAAAGAAACAGGGTTTCTGCTGAAATTCCAAAACTTAAAAAAGAAGGCAAACCTGTAGAAGAAATTTTGCTAAAATGCGTTCTTTAGGCGATGAAATTGCAACTAAAGATGCCGAAGCAAACGCTTTAGAAGAAGAAATTTTTTCTTACCTTGCTTCTTGCCCAAATATTCCAGATGAAGACCTTTTATGTGGCGAAAAAGAAAACAACCAAGTTGTTAAAACTGTAGGTAAAATTCCTACGTTTGACTTTAAACCACAAAATCACGTTGACCTTTGCACTAAACTTGGTATTATAGATTACCAAAGGGGTACAAAACTTTCAGGTGGCGGATATTGGCTCTATCGTGGAGATGGTGCAAGGCTTGAATGGGCTCTTTTAAACTTTTTCATCTCCGAACATTTAAAAGATGGCTACGAATTTATTCTTCCACCACACCAACTTGGATATAACTGTGGTTTTGGCGCAGGTCAGTTCCCAAAATTTGCCGATGAAGTTTATTGGCTTGACTGCGACGAAGATAGAAAGAAAAATAGGTTTATGCTCCCAACTGCAGAAACGGCTCTCGTTAATCTTTATGCAGGCGAAATAATTGATGAATCTAAACTCCCAATGAAGTTTTTTGCTTATACTCCTTGCTACAGAAAAGAAGCGGGTTCATACAGGGCAGAAGAACGTGGTATGATTAGGGGACATCAATTTAATAAAGTAGAAATGGTTCAATATGCGCACCCAGATAAGAGTATGCAAGCGTTTAACGAACTTGTAGATAAAGCGGCAAGCCTTGTAGAAAAATTGGGCTTACACTTTAGGGTTTCTAAACTTGCTGCAGGCGACTGCTCTGCATCTATGGCAAGAACGTACGATATTGAAATTTGGATTCCTTCTATGGGAATTTACAAAGAAGTAAGTTCGGTATCAAACGCAAACGATTATCAAGCAAGAAGAAACAACACCAAATTCCGTGATAAAGAAACGGGCAAGCCAAGATTCGTTCATACGTTAAATGGTTCTGGTCTTGCAACAAGCCGTGTTTTCCCTGCACTTATTGAACAATATCAAAATGCCGATGGCTCTATAACCGTTCCTGAAGTGTTAAGGCCATTTATGGGTGGACAGGAAATCATAAAATAAAAAAACTTAAAGGTTTCCGAACGGAAACCTTTATTTTTACGGTTAAAATTTTAACCTTTTTGCATACTATAATTAGGAGGCTAAAATGAAAATTTGTGTATACGGTGCTTCAAGCAAAACTATAGATGATAAAATTGTTGAAAAAGTTGAAGAATTAGGCGAACTTATTGCAAAACGCAATCATACCCTTGTGTTTGGTGGTGGCATGACCGGTTGTATGGGTGCAGCCGCAAGGGGTGCAGAGCGTGCAAAGGCAAAAGCCATTCTTGGAATTGCACCAAAATTTTTTAACGTTGATGGAATTTTATTCCCCAACTGTACAGACTTTATTTACACCAAGGATATGAGAGAGCGTAAGGCTAAACTTGAAGAGCATTCAGATGCATTTATTATTACCCCCGGCGGTGTTGGCACTTACGATGAGTTTTTTGAAATTTTAACTTTAAAACAACTTGGCAAGTTAAAAAAACCAATTGCTCTTTACGATATTTACGGATATTTTAGCCCGCTTTTAAAACTTTTAGAAGCCTGCGTGCAAAATAACTTTATGAATCAAGCGTCTATGTCTCTATTTAAGGTGTTTACAAACCCCGTTGAAATGTTTGAATATTTAGAAAATTATGAGCATCAAGAAGGAGATTTAACAGATTATAAAGACGTAAATACTGATATTAATTAATATTTTGTTCGAAATAAAAGTGGGTGGAATCTTCGCTCACTTTTTTTAATTCTAACCTTTCAATAAGCCTAAAAGAAGGAACATTTTCCTTAAAACACCGAGACTTTATCTTTTTTGCACCTAAAACGCAAATGGCATAGTTTTTTAAGGCAGTTGCACTAATTGTTGCATAGCCTTTTTTTTGTTCTAACTTTAAAAATCTAAAGCCCATTTCCACTCCGCCAAAATAGTCGAAATTATGAAGAACTAACTCTCCAATTAATTGGTTGTTTAAGGTAACGGCAAAAGAATATTCTTCTTTAGTTTCCTTCATTTTTCTTACAAATTTTAAAAAATAATCGGGAGATAAAGGCTCGTCTAAATCTTCTCTATAATCATACCCCCACCACTTGTTTAACTCTTGGTCTGTAGAGAGTAAAAAGAATTCTTGTTTGTGGCTTTTATTTATATCTACAATTTTTAACTCGCCCGCATCAATCTCAATTGGTGGAACAATTTTATCGAAAAGCGTTTTTGCCTTTACAACGTATTTATGCCTAATTTCCACAGGGCAATATCTCGTTTTAGACGTTCTTAAACCTTGGTCGCCACAATCTTCTTCTCTATTTATATATTTTACATTTTCTTTTGCAAAGGTTTTAGCAAATTCTTTTGCAAGTGTTGGATAAACGCCTTCGTAATTTACGTTTGCCTTTTCTACGTGAACTGTTAGCATATCCCCCGTAATTTCACCAAATGAAACGCCTACAACTATGCTATCTACTTTTAGCATTATGCCAAACTGATTTAATTCTTGTAAATTATTAACGTAGTCGGACAAGTTTTCTATTTCCGAAATTTCATAGTTCGAAAGTTCTTTACCAGAATTTTTATATTGGTTAAAAAACTCAAAAACTTGTTGTTTGTTATCATTATTTACCT